>CAJBMR010000511.1 GCA_903954205.1 uncultured bacterium
CTGGGCAAGCTGCGTCACGGCGCGATTGTGGTCGAGGCGCATCATGGCGGTGAACCGCTCACGAGGGATATCCGGAGCGTGTGCCTGGGCGATCAGAGCATTGGTGTTGGCGGGATTGCCGACCACGAGGATCCGGACGTCGTCGGCCGCGCCAGCGTTGAGCGCCTCCCCCTGGGGCTTGAAGATGCCTCCATTGGCCTCCAGCAGGTCCCGACGTTCCATGCCCGGCCCGCGGGGACGTGCGCCCACGAGGAGCGCGACATTGATGCCATCGAACGCCGCACGCGGGTCGTCGGTGATGTCGATGCCCGCGAGCAGCGGGAAAGCGCAGTCGTCGAGTTCCATAGCCGTGCCTTCGGCCGCCTTGAGTGCCGGCGTGATCTCGAGCATGCGCAGGTGCACAGGCACATCAGGCCCGAGCAGCTGCCCGGAGGCGATACGGAAGAGCAGCGCGTAGCCGATCTGGCCGGCGGCCCCGGTGACGGCGACGTTGACGGGGGTGCGGGACACGGTCTTCTCCTCAGTGGTCCTCAGTCTGCACGAGGGCCAGCAAGCGGCCCTCTATTTGCAACGAGCCCACGCTAGTCCCCGCGCCCGTGGGCACTCACGCAGGGGGAGGCACCCACAGGGAGAAGACAACGAGCGCTGCGGCGAGCGTGCCGAGGACGACGAGATCCACCCTCTTGGAGCGCACGGCGAGCATTCCGGCTTGGTCTGCCGGGAGGATCAGGCGCAGGACGAAGGCAAGGACGAGGCTCGCAGCGAGCATGAGGGAGCCCAGGCGGAAGCGGTCCAGGGCGACGACGGCAAGCGAGGCCACGACGCCGATCAGGACGACGGTGAGAGGCCACTGCCCCCACCAGCGGCGCCGGCGCGGCCGGAGCTGGTGGATCTCTGCCATGCCGCTCATGCGAGCAGCCTACGGCCGCTCAGCCGCCTCGACGACGTTGGCGAGGAGCATCGCCCGTGTCATCGGGCCGGTGCCCCCGGGCATCGGGGCGATCCATCCAGCGACCTCGGCGCACGCGGGGTCGACATCGCCCACGAGGCCCGCCTCCGTGCGCGTAATGCCCACGTCCACGAGCGCAGCGCCAGGCTTGACGATGTCGGGGCTGATCACATGCGGCACACCGGCTGCAGCCACCACGATGTCGGCAGCCGCGATGTGCTTGGCCATGTCCTTGGTGCCGGTGTGGCACAGGGTCACCGTGGCGTTCTCCTGCCGCCGAGTGAGCAGCAGGCCGAGCGGCCTGCCCACGGTGATACCGCGACCGACGATGCACACCTCGGCGCCCGCGATCGGGACGTCGTACGCGCGAAGCAGCTGGACGATGCCCCGCGGTGTGCACGGCAGGGGTGCCTCAATTCCGAGAACGAGCCGACCGAGATTCATCGGGTGCAGACCGTCGGCATCCTTCGCCGGGTCCATGATCTCAAGAACCCGATTGCTGTCGAGTCCCTTGGGCAGTGGCAGTTGGACGATGTAGCCGGTCACCGCCGGATCGTCATTGAGTCGTCGCACCTGATCCTCGACCTCAGCCTGGGTAGCCGTCGCGGGCATATCGATGCGGATGGAGGCGATCCCGACCTCCGCACAGTCCCTGTGCTTGCCACCGACGTAGGCATGGCTGCCCGGATCGTCACCCACCAGGACCGTGGCAAGACCAGGAGTGATCCCGCGTTCGCCCAGAGCTGCTACGCGGACTGCAAGGTCCGCCTTCACTGCGGCCGCGGTGGCCTTGCCATCGAGAACTGTCGCTGTCATGGCCTGGAATCTAGTGACTGCTCGTGCCGCGCATCCGAGGGGCCCATGACGACAAGCCACCGATGGCAACCGCCACACCGGCCAGCAGGACGCCGATGATGAGCGTGACGTGGAAGGTGACACCGTCGGCCGGGGCCAGCCAGTCGAGTAGCACGGCACCCGTGAGCTGGCCCGTGATGGTGAGGAGGGCGAAAAGCAGGACGCCGAGGCGCTGGACCACCCACGCGGCAGCCGCGATGAAGAGGACTCCGATGGTGCCGCCGATGTAAAGCCACCAAGGCCCTGCGGGAAGCGAGCCAGGGTCAAATTCCGTGAACGCCCAGGCAAGTCCCAGGACAGCCCCGAGCATCACGGTCCCGAGTGTGAAGTTGACCCAGGCGGCCGTCCACGCATTGCGGGCCGCCGCCCCCACGCGGCCGTTGATCGCCTGCTGCACCGCAATGACAAGGCCTGCGACCAGTGCGGCGACCACCGCAAGCGTTGAACCCGCCGCGCCTCCGCCGAGCCGATCGGAGACGGCAACGACGACCGCCGCGATCGCAAGGAGCGCGGACACGACACGTGCGGGTGTGATCGCCTGTCGACCAGCCGGTCCCAGTCCGAGGCGATCCACCACGATGCTGTTGGACACCTGGCCCGCGACCACCGCCACGGTGAAGACAGCAACACCGACGAGCGGCACGGTGGCGCTTTGGACCGCAACGAAGAAACCGCCGAGCAGGC
>CAJBMR010000512.1 GCA_903954205.1 uncultured bacterium
CTCGAGCACTACGAAAAGATCGAGGGTCTTCCACTCACTCTCGATGGCAAGGCGAATCGGCTGGCGACCCTCCTGCGCGGCAATCTCGGGATGGCCATGCAGGGCCTCGCCGTCGTGCCCCTCTTTGCCGGCTTCGACCTCGACCGTGGGCGGGGACGGATCTTCAGCTACGACGTCACGGGTGGCCGCTACGAAGAGCGTGATCACCACGCGGTGGGGTCCGGATCAGTCTTCGCTCGAGGATCGCTAAAGAAGCTCTACCGAACGGGCATGTCCACTCAAGACGGTGTCATGGCGTCTGTGGAGGCCCTCTACGACGCCGCGGACGACGACTCAGCGACCGGTGGCCCCGATCTCACGCGCCGCATCTTCCCTGTCATCGCCGTCGCCGATGCCGATGGTGTTCGCATACTTCCCGACGCCGAGGTGGGCCAGGTCGTCGAGCGCGTGGTGGGAGCGAGACTCACCAGTCCCGATGGGCCCAACGCACCACTGCCCGGGAGTGCGCGATGAGCGTGCCGTTCTACGTCTCGCCTGAGCAGATCATGAAGGACAAGGCGGACTACGCGCGCAAGGGCATCGCGCGCGGGCGCAGCGTGGTGGTGCTGCAGTACGACGGAGGAATCCTCTTCGTTGCAGAGAATCCCTCGAGATCCCTGCACAAGATCTCCGAGATCTACGACCGGATCGGCTTCGCGGCGGTGGGCAAGTACAACGAGTTCGAGAACCTCAGGGTAGCTGGAGTGCGCCTTGCCGACATGCGCGGCTACGCCTATGACCGCAGGGATGTCACCGGCCGCAGCCTCGCCAATGCCTACGCGCAGACGCTCGGTTCGATCTTCACTGAGACCGCAAAGCCCTACGAGGTGGAGTTGGTGGTCGCCGAGGTCGGCCAGGAGGCTGACCTCGACGAGATCTACCGGCTCACCTTCGATGGGTCCGTGGCCGACGAGCACGGCTACGTCGCCATGGGCGGGCAGGCGGATGAGGTGGCCGAGGCTTTGGGCGCCTCCTGGAGAAGCGGGATGTCCCTGGATGAGGCTGTCCGGACGGCCGTGGCTGCACTGGGAGCCACCACGGCTGCACCCCCCGGCCCCGAGCAGCTCGAGGCGGCGATCCTGGAGCGCAGTCGCCCCCGACGCACCTTCCGTCGACTGAGCGCCGATCGCCTCGCGGGCATCCTGGGCGTCTCGCGGCCCCTGCCCCCTGCCGCGGGTGTTGCCGACTCCCCGGACCTGCCTTCCGCCGGGGGCGAGGGGCCCTAGTCGTGGACCGGCGTATCTACGGGATCGAGACGGAGTACGGCATCACGTGCACCTTCCGTGGTCAACGCCGGTTGAGTCCTGATGAGGTAGCCCGCTACCTCTTCAGGCGTGTCGTGTCCTGGGGGCGGAGCAGCAATGTCTTCCTCCGCAACGGCTCGCGGCTCTACCTCGACGTGGGCAGCCACCCCGAGTACGCGACAGCCGAGTGCGATGACGTGATCCAGTTGATCACCCACGACAGGGCGGGGGAGCGAATCCTGGAAGGGCTGCTCGTCGACGCCGAGACGCGCCTACACGACGAGGGCATCGCAGGCGATGTCTACCTCTTCAAGAACAACACCGACAGCGCCGGGAACTCCTACGGATGCCACGAAAACTATCTTGTGGCCCGGCACGGTGAATTCCAGCGACTCGCCGACTCGATTCTTCCCTTCCTGGTCTCGCGCCAGGTGATCTGCGGTGCGGGCAAGGTGCAGCAGACCCCGCGCGGGGCGGTCTACTGCATCAGTCAGCGCGCCGATCACATCTGGGAGGGAGTATCGAGCGCCACCACTCGCAGTCGTCCCATCATCAACACTCGGGATGAGCCGCACGCCGATGCCGAGCGATATCGCCGTCTGCACGTCATCGTGGGTGATTCCAACATGAGCGAGACCACCACGCTCCTCAAGGTGGCATCGGCGGATCTCGTCCTGCGCATGCTGGAAGCCGGCGTCGTGCTGCGTGATCTCACCCTGGAGAACCCCATTCGAGCGATCCGGGAGATCAGCCACGACCCCACCGGGCGGCGTACTGTCCGACTGGCCAACGGACGTGAGCTCACGGGCTTGCAGATTCAGTCCGAGTACTACGAGAAGGCCCGCGACTTCGCCGATCGTCAGGGTCTCGCCGATGACCCCGACGGCGTGCAGGCGCGATGCCTCGATCTGTGGGAGCGCACGATCAAGGCGGTCGAAACCCAGGACCTCACGGGTATCGCGGAGGAGGTCGACTGGGTGATCAAGATGACGCTCATCGATCGCTATATGGCCAAGCACGGGCTCACCCTCTCGGATCCGCGCATTGCGCAGCTCGACCTGGCCTATCACGACGTCACACGATCGCGCGGTCTGTTCTACCTGCTCGAGCGCCATGGCAAGGCTGCCCGTGTGACGCATGACCCGGCAGTCTTCGAAGCCAAGTCGATTCCCCCGCAGACGACTCGGGCACGCTTGCGCGGCGAATTCATCCGGCGTGCACAGGAGCGCCGCAGGGACTTCACGGTCGACTGGGTCCATCTGAAGCTCAACGACCAGGCCCAGCGGACCGTGCTGTGCAAGGACCCCTTCGCGAGCGTCGATGAGCGTGTCGAGAAGCTCATCGCGAGCATGTAGGAATCCGCACGACTAGGATGCTGCGCATGAAGAAATCCCTCGTCGTCTGTGCAGGCATCGCCGCGCTGGCGCTTGCCGCCTGCGGCGGCTCCGCTTCCACGTCGGAGTCCACCTCCGCGGCCCCCGAGTCCTCGTCCGCAGCCCCCGGCGTTCCA
>CAJBMR010000513.1 GCA_903954205.1 uncultured bacterium
GGGGTGGCTGCGGGACCACGGTTACGAGTCGCAGGTTGGCTCAGGCTCACTCATTGCGCGCTGGCCCGAGATCGTGGGCGATGCGCTCGCCGATCACGTCGTGCCCGACTCCGTGCGTGAGACCGAGAATGGCCGCGAGCTCTGGCTTCGTGCGGACTCCACCGCGTGGGCGACCCAGGTCCGCCTACTTCTTCCTCAGATCGACGGGCGGATTCGGGCACTCCTCGGACCGGGCGTCGTCGACAGGATCAAGGTCACCGGGCCCGCACCCCCCACCCGCAATCCCGGCCCGCGTCGGGTGCCCGGCCGCGGGCCCCGTGACACCTACGGTTGAGGCATAGTCCCGTGCTAGCACGGGAGATGCGGGGCCACCGCGACTGGGATGGTCGACGTGGATACCGTGCCGCAGGAGAATCACGTGACGTTAGGGGTCGACATGCGTATCTGGGCACCCATCCTCGCCGGCGGTCTGGCCGCGGCCGCCCTAACAGTGCCCGCCTCGGCCGCGCCTCTTCCGGCCGCACCTGTGGCCGTTGCCGAGGCATATGACTCGACACCGCAACCCGTGGCGGCACCAAGGGCGCGCGACCAGCGGCCCAACTTCATCGTCATCCAGACAGACGACATGATCGTCGAAGACCTCAAGGTCATGCCCGCCGTACGCGCGCTGATCGGTGGCGCCGGAGCCACCTTCAATCAGATGCTCACACCCTTCGCACTGTGCTGCCCCTCACGGGCCTCACTCATGACGGGGTGCTATCCGCACAACACCAAGGTCAATGCCAACTTCCCTCCCAATGGCGGATTCGTGCCGTGGGAGAAGAACAACGGCAAGCGGCACACGGCGTACCTGCTCGAGGAATCGGGCTACCACACCGTCCACATCGGTAAGTACATCAACGGCTACGGGATGTACAACCGTCCGGTGAAGCGTGTACCGCTTGGTTGGAGCGAGTGGTACGGCACATCGGACCCATCGACGTACCAGCTGTACGGCTATCGCATGAACGAGCCGAGTGGAAGCAAGGTGTACGGCGACTTCTTCGTCGAGGATCCCCGCAACTACGGGACTGACGTGTACTCAGCGAAGGCCCTTGGTGTCATCAAGCGCGCCTCACTCAATCCGAAGCCATTCTTTATGCAGGTCGCCTACCTCGCGCCGCATGTCGAGACGATCCCGCTCACCGACGGCTCATGGCAGGACAGTTGGGCTGACGTAGACAAGCCCGAGGCCGGCTCGGGTATCTCCGTGCAGTCCATCCCGCCCCGCCCCGCGAAGCGGCACGCCAATCTCCTTCCCGACATCGAGTTGACGAAGGATCCCAGCTTCAATGAAGCAGATCGCAGCGATAAGCATCCCTTCATCCAGGCCCTCGCACCGCTCAGTGATCAGCAGATCGAAGACCTCGAGGCGGATAATCGCAGCCGCAAGCTCTCACTCTTGGCGGTGGATGAGGGCGTCGCGGCCATGGTCAAGATCCTTCGCGAGACAGACCAGCTCGACAACACCTACATCGTGTTCATGGGCGATAACGGCTACATCCTCGGACAGCACGCGATCAGTTACGGCAAGTACTTCCCCTACGAGCCCGCGCTGAATATCCCCGCAATGATGCGCGGCCCGGGGATCAAGCCGAAGACGGTTGTGGAGGGCATGACCTTCGAGATCGACCTGGCGCCAACCATCCTGGAGCTCGCTGGCGTCAAGGCGAACCGGCCGATCGATGGCCTCTCCCTGGTGGATCGGGTGATGAACAACGAACGTCTGCCGCGGCGTCCGCTCCTGCTGTCGAGTGGCCCGCAGCAGTCGGCGAGTGGATCGGCGCTCCCCCTCTTCGATGGAGTGCGCACCGAGCGCTACGTCTGGTGGGTCTACGAGGACGGATTCGAGGAGATGTACGACCTCCAGACTGACCCGTACCAAATGGAGTCCGTCGCCAAGGATCCGGCGTACCTGAAGACCAAGCTCGCCCTCATCGGGCTGTGGGATCGACTCCAGAACTGCAAGGGAGCAGCCTGTCGGGTGGCTACGCCGCCCGTGCCCGGGCCCACTTCGACCGGCTAACGGGGCGGATTAGGCGATCCCGGCGGTGCGGCGTACCCTCTGGGAGGTCCTATTCGGGACCACCCGGGGAGCAATCCCCCACCTCCTGCTCCGGAGAGACCGGAGCCGATGAGTCCAAGGGAGGTCGGCGACCGCATGCGCCGATATGAAGTCATGGTCATCCTCGACCCCGATCTCGAGGAGCGCACTGTCGCTCCCTCACTCGAGACCTTCCTCAATGTCGTGAAGCAAGACGGCGGCACCGTGGAGAAGGTCGATGTCTGGGGTCGGCGTCGTCTCGCCTACGAGATCGCACACAAGCCCGAGGGCATCTACGCCGTCCTCGACATCACGTCATCGACCGCCGCTGTCGCGGAGCTCGACCGCCAGCTCAACCTCAACGAGGCCGTGCTCCGCACCAAGGTCACGCGCCCGGAGGAGTCGTAAGTCATGGCCGCCGGTGACATCAACGTCACGGTCGTGGGCAACCTGACCAACGACCCTGAGCTGCGCTTCACTCCGAGTGGTGCTGCCGTCGCGTCCTTTACGGTCGCGTCGAGCCCGCGCTACCTCGACAAGGCGACCAATGAGTGGAAGGACGGCGACCCGGTCTTCATGCGCTGCAGCGTGTGGCGCCAGTACGCCGAGAACGTCGCCGAGTCCCTCCAAAAGGGCATGCGCGTCATCGTGCAAGGCCGCCTCAAGCAGCGCTCCTACGAGACCCGCGAGGGCGAGAAGCGCACCGTCGTGGAGATGGAGGTCGACGATGTCGGCCCCGCGCTCCGCTACGCGACAGCCAAGGTCACGCGCACGCAGCGCGGCGACAGTGGTTTCTCCGGCGGCGGATCGGGTGGCGGAGCTCCCGCTGACGATCCCTGGGCCGCGCCCAGCGGCGGCGGAGCCGCCTTCGACGAACCCCCGTTCTAGA
>CAJBMR010000514.1 GCA_903954205.1 uncultured bacterium
AGAGTGACTGGAGTTCAGACGTGTGCTTTCCGATCTGTCGCGTCCCTGAGTGGTTCGACTGCGCGTGAGCAAATCCCACGACCGTTACCCGGGATGCCTCCCCGGGTTACGGTCCGGTGACTTCCCAGGCCCGGATGTTTCGGGCATGTGACGGGGGCGCCTACTCCTCGAGGAGGGCGTCGACGAATTCCACGGGGTCGAAGGGGGCCAAGTCATCCGGGCCCTCGCCCAGGCCCACGAGCTTGACGGGTACGCCGAGTTCGCGCTGCACGGCGACCACGATGCCGCCCTTGGCTGTGCCATCGAGCTTCGTGAGCACGATCCCGGTGACATCGACGACCTCGGAGAAGACCTTGGCCTGGGTGAGACCGTTCTGCCCGGTCGTCGCGTCGAGCACGAGCAGGACCTCGTCCACGGGGCCCTGCTTCTCGATGACGCGCTTGACCTTGCCGAGTTCGTCCATCAGGCCAACCTTGGTGTGGAGGCGCCCTGCGGTGTCGATGACGACGGTGTCCACGTCCGCCTCGGCGCCAATGCGCACGGCGTCGAAGGCCACGGCTGCAGGATCGCCTCCCTCGGGGCCGCGCACGACGGCAGCGCCCACGCGGTCGCCCCACGTCTGCAACTGATCGGCCGCAGCGGCGCGGAAGGTATCGGCTGCTCCCAGCACGACCGTCCGTCCTTCAGCGACGAGCAGGCGTCCGAGCTTGCCGGTGGTCGTCGTCTTTCCTGTGCCGTTGACTCCCACCACCAGCAGCACGGCCGGTCCCTCACCCTCGCGCGTGGTCCGCATGCTGCGATCCATCGTGGGGTCGACGAGGGTGATGAGTTCCTCGCGCAGCAGCGCGCGCACCGCCTCCGGCGAGGAGGGGCTCTCGGCGAGCACACGCGCACGCAGGCGCTCCATCAGGTCGGTCGACGCAGCGACTCCCAGGTCGGCCGAGAGCAGCGTCTCCTCGACCTCATCCCAGGTGGCGGCATCCACGGTGTCGCGAGACATGAGCGCGAGCAACCCGCGGCCGAGGGTGGACTGGGAACGCGCAAGCCGGCGCCGCAGTCGGGTGAGACGACCCGCCGCAGGCTCGGGCTGCTCAATCCCCAGTTCGGCAATGCTCAGTTCGTCAAGGTCGATCTCTTCGAGATCCGCCTCGATGCCGTCGACTTCCTGCGTCGTGCTGGCGCCGAGCGCCTCCGCGGGCACCGCCTCCTCGATGGGGCGGCGGATGGTGTCGCGCGGCACCGTGTCGTCGTCGCCCACTCCGGGCGCGTAGTCGATGCCGGGACGCGGGGGCACAGGAGGGGCTGGCCGGCGGCGCACGAGGGCAACGCCCACGCCCACGAGGACCAGCAGGGCAACCGCAACGGCAATGATGAGGCCAAGGGAATCCACGGCCCGATCCTCTCAGGGGGTCAGGCAGAGACGGGATCGCGGTCGCGCAGACGCTGGCCGACCACCTGGGTCACGCCGTCGCCGCGCATGGACACGCCATAGAGCGCATCAGCGATCTCCATGGTGCGCTTCTGGTGGGTCACGACGAGCAACTGCGACGCCGTGCGCAGCTCATCGATCGCATCGATGAGCCGGCCCAGATTGACATCGTCGAGTGCGGCCTCGACCTCGTCGAGCACGTAGAACGGGCTGGGTCGCGCCTTGAAAAGTGCGATGAGGAAGGCAACCGCCGTGAGCGAGCGTTCCCCACCAGACAGCAGCGACAGCCGCTTGACCTTCTTGCCCGGGGGTCGTGCTTCGACGTCGACACCGGTGAGCAGCATGTCCGAGGGATCGGTGAGCACCAGTCGGCCGTCGCCACCGGGGAAGAGGCGGGCAAACACGCGCTCAAACTCACGTGCCGTGTCGTGATAGGCCTCGGTGAAGACGGCCTCGACGCGCTCGTCCACCTCCTTGATGATCGCGAGGAGATCCGCGCGCGAACGCTTGAGGTCATCCACCTGCTCGGTGAGGAAGCGCAGTCGCTCCTCGAGAGCGGTGAACTCCTCGAGTGCGAGGGGATTGACCTTGCCGAGCAGTGCGAGGACACGCTCGGCGACCTTGAGTCGACGCTCTTGCTGAGCCCGCTCGTAGGGGTAGGGCTCAGGAGCGGGCGCGTCGGGATCGACCTCGTCGCCGGGAGCCGACGGAGTGGGCGGGACGAGTTGATCGGGTCCGTACTCCGCCACCAGGGAATCGGGCTCGATGCCGAACTCCTCGATGACGCGTCCCTCCACCTGCTCGATGCGCAGACGCTGCTCGGTGCGCGCGACCTCGTCACGATGCACGGAGTCGGTGAGGCGCTCCATTTCCGCACCGAGCTCCCGCAGGGACTGTCGCGCCTGGTGGAGCGTGGCGTCGCGAGTCGTCTGTTGCTCCTCGCGCTCACGGCGCTCGGCATCCGCACGCAGGAGTGATGCTTCGAGATGGCGCAGCACGACCTCCACGCCCTTGGCAACGGCCTGTGCGACCTCTGCCTCGCGTGCACGCTGCTCCCGGCGCTCGATTGCGCGCCGACGCGAGGCGCGCTCATGGGCGGCTACCCGCTCCAGGCCCTCCGCGCGCGCCGTGAGCGAGGCGAGACGCTCCTCACCGGTGCGCAGCGCCAGCCGCGCTTCCACCTCTAGCGCGCGAGCCTGCTCGGCTCCCTGCGAGAACTCTGGCCGCCTGTCGGCGACATCCTCATCGCCACCCTCGGCCTCAGCCGCGCCCAGTCGTTCCTCGAGATCGGCGAGGGTGGCCTCGTCGGAGGCCAGGGCCTCGAGCGCGGCCTGCTCGGCAGCGGCAAGGCGGTCGGCCTCCGCGGTCGCAGCCCGTGCGGCCTGGCCCAGTAGTCCGAGCTGCTCCGCCACCGCCGCCAGACGTGCATCCGACTCGTGGAGGCGCGAGAGAGCGGCCTCAGCGGTCTCGGTCGCCTCACGCTGTGCATCCAGCGCTGCGGCGAGCTCGAACCGGGTGCGCTCAAGGGAGTGCTGGACCGATTCCAGCGAGGACGCCGCTTCATCGACCGCCGACTGCAATTCGATGAGGGAGGGCGCATCGCCGGAGCCGCCGAACGCCACGTGCGGACCGACGAGGTCACCGTCACGTGTCGCCGCCGTGAGACCAGTAACGGCAGCGCGCGCGGCGTCGGCGAGGTCATCGACGATCACGATGCCCGCCAGCCGCGAGCGAAGTGCGGTGAGGAGTTCAGGCGTACCGGATACGACCTCACTGATCCAGCGAAGGCCCTCCGGCGCGGTCCCAGGATCAGGGATGGGGCCGGTGTCCTGACCGAGTACGACGACGCTCGCCCGGCCCGCGGTGTCGCGATGCAGGAGCATGATGCCGTCGATCGCGGAGCGTGCATCTCGCACGACCACCGCATCCGACAGCGGGCCCAAGGCTGCAGCCACCCCTCGCTCGTAACCCGATTCGACGGCGAGCAACGAGGCCACGGTGCCGATCACGCCCACCGACTCCCCCGCCTGCAGCAGGGCGCCGGGGCCGTCGCCACGAGCGAGTGCAATGCGCAGGGCCTCGAGTCGGGCGGCGAGAGCAGCGCGCTCCCTCTCGCTCTCGCGCTCCTGATGGCGCAGGGACTCCACAAGCGTGTCGACGTCGGCCAGTCGCGTCTGCGTGTCTTCGTACTGGGTGTCCAGTCCGAGCTCGCCCGCATCGAGCCCGGCGACCTGTGCTTCCAGTGTCGCGAACTCGCGCTGGGCGGTGGCCGCGCGCGTGCGGGCATCTTCTCGTTGAGTGGCCACGCGCTCGATCTCGGCGGCCCGTGCCTCGCGCCGGGAGCGGGCAGCTGCGACGCGCCCCGCGAGGCGAGCGAGACCCTCGCGACGATCCGCCTGGGAGCGGATCCCGAGGGCGACACGACGCTCCTCCTCGGCGAGCGCTCGCTCCGCTTCGGTGCGCACGGCCGTGGCCTCGGCCAGAGCCGATCGATCCGCTTCCACCCGGCGCCCGAGCGTGAACTCCTCCTCGCGCAGCCCGGCCGCCTCGGCCTCGAGTGCCTCGGGGTCGCGTCCGCTCTCGGTGGCGTCTTCGATCTCGGGGCCGATGAGTCGCAGTCTCTCGGCAGCGAGCGATGCGGTGCCGAGGAAGCGCTCGCGCAGCGCGGACAGGCCGAACCACGACTGCTGCGCCGATGCCAGGAGCGGTGCCGCCGTCTGGGACTCGGCGTCGAGCAAGGCCTCCTGTGCCGTGAGCGCAGCAAGCCTTCCCTCGACCTCGAGGCGCCGCTCGCGCACGGCCGACTCGTCGGCTACCTCGGCAGCCAAGGTCTCGCGGAACTGAGCGAGGTCGTCAGCCATGAGGCGCAGACGCGCATCACGGGCCTCGGCCTGGATCACCACGGCACGTCGGGCGACCTCGGCCTGGCGCCCCAGGGGCTTCAACTGACGTCGGAGCTCGGTCGTGAGATCCGTGACCCGCGTGAGGTTGCCCTGCATGGCATCGAGCTTGCGGAGGGCCTTCTCCTTGCGCTTGCGGTGCTTGAGGACGCCCGCGGCCTCCTCGATGAATCCACGACGGTCCTCGGGGGTCGCGTGCAGGATAGCATCGAGCTGCCCCTGCCCCACGATGACGTGCATCTCGCGACCGATGCCGGAATCCGACAGGAGCTCTTGGATGTCGAGGAGTCGGCACGGGGTGCCGTTGATGGCATACTCGGAGCCGCCGTTGCGGAAGAGAGTGCGCGAGATGGTGACCTCGGTGTAGTCGATGGGAAGCGCGCCGTCGGTGTTGTCGATCGTGAGGGCGACTTCGGCGCGACCCAGGGGTGCGCGACCACTGGTACCCGCGAAGATGACGTCGGACATCGCCCCGCCGCGAAGCGACTTCGCCCCCTGCTCGCCCATGACCCAGGCGATGGCATCCACGATGTTGGACTTGCCCGAGCCGTTGGGCCCGACCACGCACGTGACCCCGGGCTCGAAGGCAAGGGTCGTCGCCGAGGCAAACGACTTGAAGCCCTTGAGTGTGAGGCTCTTCAGGTGCACGCGCCGACCCTATCGGCGGCGGCAGGTCAGCGAGGATCGGGCACGAGGAGGTCCGCCGGGACCTCCCAGTCCCGCACCGGCCAGTCCTCGGCCACGGCGTTCAGGCGGGCCACCTCGGCCTCGAGGTCGCGGACACGGGCGCGTAGCCGGGCCACTTCAGCCGCAAGACGAGCATCGGCCCCCGTGTGACCGTAGATGGCCTTGGCCATGGCAACTCCCCTGTTCCCGGGACCACCGGCCCCCGGGGACGCTCGCGTCCCCTCTGGTGCGAGCAGGGTGGCAGGGTCGGGACGACGCCGTCAAACCGCGCCCCGGGGCCGCCGCTGACAGGACGGGCATCGGTAGGACGAACGATTCATGAAGTGCTCACGGACAAGGGGGCGCCCGCATCGATCGCAGGGCTCACCCTCGCGGCCGTAGGCATGCAGGGAGCGGTCGAACCAGCCGCTCTCGCCGTTGACATTGACGTAGAGGGAGTCGAACGACGTACCTCCCTGCGCCAAGGCCTCGTCCATGACGGCACGCACATGGGAGAGGAGCTCGCGCACTCGCGGCGCGGTGAGGCGCCGTCCTGGTACGTCGTAATGCAGGCGCGCGCGCCACAGCGCCTCGTCGGCATAGATGTTGCCGATCCCGGACACTAGGGACTGGTCGAGCAGGCAGCGCTTGATCCCCGAAGAGCGCGCCCGAACCCCGCGGACGAAAGCGCCGTCGTCGAAGTGCGGGTCGAGTGGATCCCGTGCGATGTGTCCCACGGAGAGAGGGATGCGCCCACCGGCGTCGTCGTCTGTGAGTTCGTCGATATGCATGCCTCCGAACATCCGCTGATCGACGAAGTGCAGATGGCGGTCGGCACCCTCGAGTTCGATGCGAACCCTGAGGTGCTTCTCATCCGTGGACCTCGGCTCAGGGAGCAGCAATTGTCCGCTCATGCCGAGGTGCACCACCAGCGCACGATCGTCGTCGAGGACCATCCAGAGGTACTTGCCCCTGCGGCTCACCGCTCGCACATGACGACCCGCAAGACCATGGGCAAGGTCGGTGGCTCCCGCGGAATGGCGGCGTACGGATCTTGGCTCGATCACCTCGACGCCGGCAAAGCGGCGATTCGTCACGTAGGGGGCCAGTCCGCGGCGGACGACCTCCACCTCGGGAAGCTCAGGCACCCTGTTGGCGCAGGGTTGCGGCTCGATACGCCGCTTCGGCCGCCTGCTGCTCGGCCTCCTTCTTCGACCGACCCTCGCCCTCGCCCCAGACCTCGGTCGCCAGGGTCACCCGCGCGCGGAAGGTCTTGGCGTGATCGGGCCCTGACTCATCCACGGAGTAGTCCGGCACGCCCAGCTCGAGGGCTGCGGTGAGCTCCTGCAGTGAGGTCTTCCAGTCGAGGCCGGCTCCGAGCGTGGACGCGTGGTCGACGAGTGGATCGAAAAGTCGGTGCACCACAGCTTCGGCCGCACGGATCCCGTGCTCGAGATAGACGGCTCCGATCACCGCCTCCAGGGTGTCGGCAAGGATCGAGGACTTGTCGCGGCCACCCGTGATCTCCTCCCCCCTGCCAAGCCGCAGGAGCACCCCGAGGTCGAGGGTTCGGGCGACGTCGGCGAGTGCGCGCGCGTTGACGATGGCAGCGCGCATCTTGGCGAGTTGACCTTCAGCCACGTCGGGATAGCGGAGGTAGAGCGATTCCGTGACCACCAGCCCAAGCACGGAATCGCCGAGGAATTCCATCCGCTCATTGGTCGGAAGACCGCCGTTTTCGTAGGCGAAGGACCGATGAGTCACGGCGTGTTCCATGCGGTCGTCAGGCAACGCCACACCGAGGTCGACGAGGACCTGCTCCATCTTGGTCACGTCTGCATTGCTCATGGAGAGGCTTCCTCGATCATCAGGCATGACGCCAGGTCGGCGACACTCGCCGCGCGCAACGCCGCAACTGCATCGCTGCGCCAGCCGGCTTCGCCAACAGCGTCACTCCAGCAGATACAGGCAAGCGAGTCCCAGCCGAGCGACACCAGGGGCGTGTCCGCACGCAGGGTCGTGGCGTCGATCCCCAGGACGCGAGCAACCGCGTCTCGGGCGATCGAGACCGGCGGCTCAGCCGAGGACATGCACTGCTCAGACGTCGAGGACGCGTCGCTTGGCGTAGGTGCCGCACGTGGGGCACACGGTGTGCGCGAGCTTGGGCTCACGGCAGCGAGCGCAGGACACCAGCGTGGGGGCGGCGGCCTTCCACTGGGAACGGCGATGCCGGGTGTTGGAGCGGGATGTCTTCCGCTTGGGAACGGCCACGTCACTGGTCCTTCTCGTCGTCGTGCACCGTGTCGCGCACGAGGTCTTGCTGATCCTGCGGGTCCCCGGCAAGCAACGCTCCAAGCGCTGCCCAGCGAGGGTCTTGCTGTTCGTGGCGATGACCGGGGTCGAGCGCGAGGAGCGCGCCGCACTCGGCGCACAGCCCCGGGCAGTCCTCCCGGCACAGCGGTGCGATCGGCAGTCGCAGCACGACCGCATCACGCACCATCGCCTCGAGGTCGATGAGATCGTCCTCGATGACAGGTGGGGCATCCTCCTCGTCATCGACCCCCTCGTCCACGCGATGGCCTCGCGCGTCCTGAGGTGGGTAGACGAACAATTCCTGGACGTCCACATCCTCGTCCCAGGTGAAGGGCTCGAGACAACGCGCACATTCGGCGTCGACTTTCGCCCGGATTGACCCGGAGACGAGCACCCCCTCCACCACCGACTCCAGCCTCAGATCGAGGTCGACGTCGCTGCCTTCGGGGACCCTGGCCAGCCCCGCTCCCCAACCCGTCGTAGCCGGCACCTCGAGGTGCAGGTCCTTCATCGCGCCCGCCCGGCGACCCAGGTCGCGGGTGTCCACGACGAAAGGTGCACGGGGGTCGAGGGCGTTCAGGACTCCTCCGACTGCTCCAGGCCGGGGAAACCGGCCGCGCCAAGGATACGCCAGGGCTACCCGCACCCGCCAATGCCGGGCCTCAGTCGGGAATCGGCCCCTCGTCCTCGGCGTACTCCTCCTCGAGCTCCGCCTGGCCGCGCAGCTTGTCGCGCCCGCGCTCCACGGCCGAGAGGGTCTTGTGGAGGGTGATCTCGAAGGTGGCCAGGCGGGAGTCGATGTAGTCGTCGGTTTCGCGGCGCATCCGCGTCACCTCGTCGAAGGTCTCTCCGCGCAGGGCCTCGGACTCGGCCACGGCGACGAGGTAGACCTCGTGCTGGGACAGCATGCGCAGCTGCTCCTCGCGTGCCTCGGCGATGAGACGGTCGGCCTCCCGACGTCCTTCTGAGACGACAGCCTCGCGCTCCGCGAGCAGCTGGTCGGCATCCGAGAGGGAGCTCGGCAGCGCGTCGCGGATGTCATCGATGAGATCGAGGACGACGGCGCGATTGACCATGCAGGACGCCGACAGCGGCACTGCCTTCGCCTCCTCGACAAGCACGGAGAGCTCTTCGAGTTTCTGATCGACGTCCACACGCCACCTCCTATCGACGAACTGACGACCGCGTCAGCCCGCTGCACATCCAGCGCCCGACACTAGCGCCGCTGCTCCAGTGTGGCGTGGAGCCGCTCCAGGACGACATCCGGGACCAGTCCCTCGACGCTGCCGCCATGTGTGGCGACCTCCTTGACGAGGCTCGACGAGAGATAGCTGTAGAGGGGATTCGTGGAGACGAAGAGCGTCTCCACCTTGGCCAGGCGGTAGTTCATCTGGGCCATCTGGAGCTCGTAGTCGAAGTCGCTCACCGCGCGCAAGCCCTTGACGATGGCCTGGACACCGTGCTCCTTGCAGTAGTCGACGAGCAGGCCGTAGAAAGAGTCCACCTCGACGTTGGGCAGGTCGGCCACAACCTCGCGCAGCATGGCAATGCGCTCGTCCACCGTGAAGAGGCTCGACTTGGTCTTGTTGATGAGCACCGCCACGATCACGCGGTCTGCCAGCGTGGATGCTCGCCGGAAGACATCGAGGTGCCCATTGGTGACCGGGTCGAAGGATCCGGGACAGACCGCGACGTGCATCACGCCTCCTCTGACGGGCTGGCCCGGCGGACCGACGCGGCCGCTCCTGACGGGCTGACTTGACCGTACCAAAGCGCGGTATCGCCGTAGTCGCGCTTGCGAAGCTGCTCCCATCCCGTTTCGGGCCAGGGGGCCGGTGAGCGTGTCGACCGCTCGACGATGACAAGCGCATCCTCGGCCAGGGCGCCGTGGGCGGCCAGGGATGTGAGGAGTGCGCGCACCTCGTCGTCCGCAAGCGCGTACGGCGGGTCGACGTACAGGAGGTCGTAGGGGCCTTGGTCCGGGCGCCAGGTCGTGGCATCGGCCGACACGACACGTGCCCGCGGATCCACCGCGGCTGCGTTGAGCCGCAGGACCTCCAGGCACCGTCGGTCGCGCTCGATCAGGGTCGCGCTGCGGGCGCCCCGACTCATGGCCTCAAGCCCGACGGCACCGGAGCCCGCGAAGATGTCGAGCACGCGGACATCGCCCCATCCGCCATGGTGCGCGTGCACGTGCGCATCGAGGCTGGAGAAGAGCGCTTCGCGCACGCGATCGGTGGTGGGACGCGTGCCGTCGGGGGGCGCAGCGAGGCGACGACCACCGGCCTGACCGGCGATAATCCGCATGTCAGCCCTTCTCCAGGAAGTCGGCGCGATCATCGGCGGCGAGCATCCGTACGCGCTCACGCAGGACCGGATGGCGCGCCAACTGCGGGTCAGCAGACACAATCTCGTGGGCGGCCTGACGCGCCTCCTCCACCAGGGGCTCGTCGCGGATCACCTCAAGGAGTCTCAGCGAGGAGCGCCGACCCGACTGAGCGGTGCCGAGGATGTCCCCTTCGCGCCGTGCTTCCAGATCCACGCGAGCGAGCGCGAATCCATCGGTCGTGGCGGCCACCGCCGCGAGTCTTTCCCGGGCAGGCGAGCCCGGCTCGGCTGCGGTGACCAGAAGGCAGAGTCCGTCGCCTCCCCCGCGGGCGATGCGACCGCGCAGCTGGTGGAGTTGTGAAATACCGAACCTCTCGGCGTCGAGGATCACCATCATCGATGCTTCCGGCACGTCCACGCCCACCTCGATGACCGTCGTGGAGACGAGCACGTCGAGTGCACCGGGGTCGTCGGAGGGAAGGGTGAAGCGCCGCATCGCTTCGTCCTTGTCCTCGGACGGCATGCGCCCGTGCAGTACGCCGACGCGCAGGCCGGCGAGCCACCGGTCCGACAGGGCCCGCGCGACATCGATGACGCTCGAGAGTGGTGACTCCTCGGGAGTTGCCTCCGGATCGGCATCGACCTCGTCGGAACTGGCGGACGACACGTCGTCTCCAATGCGGGGACACACGACGAAGACGCGCCCTCCCGCCTCGACCTCTTCCCGGACGCGATCCCAGGCGCGCACGAGGTGAGCGGGCTGCTCGCGAGGAGCCACCACATGTGTGGCGATCCGGCCGCGGCCGGGCGGGTACTCGTCGATGACACTCACGTCAAGGTCGCCGAAGACGGTCATGGCGACGGTCCGGGGAATCGGCGTCGCCGTCATCACGAGCACGTGTGGTCGCATGTCCCCGGCCCCCCGCGACGTCAGCGCAGCGCGCTGCTCCACGCCGAAACGGTGCTGCTCATCGACGACGACGAGTCCGAGGTCGGCGAAGTCGACCGTGTCCTCGAGCAGGGCATGGGTGCCCACGACGATGCCTGCTTCGCCACTCGCGATGGCGGCGAGCTCCTCGCGTCGCTGCTTGGCCGACTGGGAGCCCGAGAGATAGGCCACGCGCGTGCCGATGTCACCGGAGCCCAGCAGCCCCGACTCCGCGAGCGGGCCCAGCAGGCTGCGAATGGTCCGCAGATGCTGCTGCGCGAGGACCTCGGTGGGCGCGAGCATCGCCGCCTGCGCACCCGCATCCACCACCTGGAGCATGGCGCGCAAGGCGACGAGGGTCTTGCCACTGCCGACATCGCCCTGGAGGAGCCGCTGCATGGGGTGGCTATCGGTTAGGTCGGTGGCGATCTCACCGCCGACGCGCTCCTGCGCAGAGGTGAGGTCGTAGGGCATGCGCTCGTCGAAGGCCGCGAGCAAGCCCGCGGAGGAGACCGGTCGCGGCACCGCAGCCTGGGCGAGGCGCTCCTGGCGCCGCTGCGCCAGCACCACCTGTAGATCGAAGGCCTCCTCGAAGCGCAGCCGGCGTCGAGCCGCCTCGATGGAGTCCTGATCGGCGGGTCGGTGGATCCCGCGGAGTGCATCGTCAAGCCCCAGGAGGCCCTTCTCCATGCGCACAGCCGGCGGCAGCGGATCCTCGATATCGGCGAGGGAGTCCAGCGCTAGGCGGACTGCCTGCTGGATCCGCCAACTCGGCAGTCCCGCGGTAGCCGGATAGATGGGGATGAGGAGATCGGAGAATGCTGCCTCGGCCTCGCGATCACGCTCGGCCTGCGCGTCAGCGGAATCCTCGACAAGGTGCAGGCCACTGTCGGGAATCATCACGTGGCGGGGGTGTGCGAGTTGGCGCGTGCCGCCGTACGCCGACACCGTGCCGGCGAAGAGCCCTCGCCTGCCCACCCGGAACTCGCGCTCCACGCGCCACGGCTGGTTGAAGAACACCAGGCTGATGCGCCCACGGCCATCGGAGACGACGACCTCCGTCACGGTGCCTTTGCGCTGCTGCATGCGCCGATTGGTCGCGGACACCACCTCGGCCAGCACGGTGACGTGTTCGCCCACCTCCAGGGAGTCGAGGTCGGTGAGCTCGCCGGGGTCGATGTAGCGGCGGGGGTAGTGGCGCAGCAGGTCATCGACGGTTTCGATGCCAAGGCCATCGCGCAGGGCCTTGGCGGTCTTGCCGCCAGCGACCGTGGAGACGGGAGCAGCGAGACTCACGCGCGCCATCGTCACTCCACGCCGACGATCACCGGCCACAGGGGCTGGCCACCCTCGATGGTCACGACATCGACTCCCGGGTGCCTGCGCTGCAGCGATTCCGCGAGGGCTTCTGACTCTGCGGCGCCGAGGTCGGCTCCGCACACCAGGGTGAGCAGCTCCCCGCCACCGCCCAGAAGCCTGTCGGCCACGGCTGATGCGACGGCGTCGACGTCGGATCCGATGTCGATGATGTCGCCCTCGGCCAGGCCGAGCACGTCACCGACACGACACGGGCCCGCCATGGTGAGCGCGTCCTTGGAGGCGATCGTCACCGCGCCGTAGCGCGTGGCCCCCGCTGCACGCGTCATCGCCACGACCGCATCGTCGAAGCGCGCACCGGGATCGTGGACCGCGAGCGCCGCCAGGCTCTGCACGATGGACCGAGCGGGGATGACGGAGACGCGCAGCCCCTCGGCTCGCGCCTGCTCGGCGGCAGCCTCGGCAACGGCGAGTGAATCCGAGTCGCTCGGCAGCATCACGACCTCAGCAGACGCCGAACGATGGACGCCATCGAGGAGCTCGGCGGTGGAAGGTCGACGCCGCGGGCGCGCCGGCACCGCCACCGCACCGTTTTGGGCGACGAGCGCCGCGGTGCCGGGTCCGTGCGTGACCACCACAAGGCCGCGCCCCGTCAGCGGTGGCGTCGACGTCGCCTCCGGAAGGTAGGTGACGCGAATGCGCTCGAGCGCCCCGACCGTCAGTCCCGCCTGGATGGCCGCTCCTGCGTCGTGGACGTGCACGTGGACGTTCCACAGGTCGGCATCCCCGGTGACCATGAGCGAGTTGCCGAGGGTCTCGAGCTCTGCCCGCAGGCGCGCCACGTCATCCGCGGTCGCGTTGACGAGGTACATCACTTCGTACGACGGCTCCCCCGCCAGGGGGACCGGCGCTCCGTGGACCACGTGCGGTGCCGGCAGCTTGGCTCGGGTGGAGGGGCGCGGACGCCGCCGGCGGACGCCGGTGACGACCTCGAGCAGTGCGTCGTAGACGACGACGAGACCCTGACCGCCCGCATCGACGACACCCGCATCGCGCAGGGCGGGAAGCTGCTCGGTCGTGAGCGCGAGCGCGTCGTGTGCAGCATTGACCGCACGCTCGATAACCGTCACCAGATCAGCTCCCGCGTCGACGGCCTGATCCGCGGACTCCGCAGCAGCCCGCGCGACCGACAGGATCGTGCCCTCCACCGGATGCGAGACGGCGGCGTACGCCTCATCGCTGGCGGCGCGCAGAGCGCGACCGACGATGTCGGGTGTGAGCGCGTCACCATCGGATACTGCGCCGAGTACGCCCGAGACGCCGCGCACGATCTGGGCCAGGATGACGCCGGAGTTGCCGCGCGCGCCCAGGAGCGCGCCCCGCGCCATGGCGGCAGAGACGTCAGCCGTGCGGGGCCTCGCTCCGCGCTCTTCTTCGACGTCGAAAACCTCGTCGATCGCCGCGCAGGCCGACTCGACGGTGAGGAACATGTTGGTGCCGGTGTCGCCGTCGGGGACCGGGAAGACGTTGAGGGCGTCGATCGCGGCGCGCTCCTCGCCGAGGGCCTCGAGCGAGGCCTCGGCCCAGGCCCGCACGGCGGCAGCGTGCAGGCGAGTTGGCCCGGGCTGCGCCATGGTCACCTCCCCGCCCACCTCTGGGCCCACCCCCTCGGATGTGGCCTCGCTCACCGTATCCCCCGGGGCAGACCGAGGCGGGCCTCCCGGTTTGGGGTGCGCCGCTCCTCTCGGCTACCCTCATGGGGCTGCTGCCGACGGCGGCGGCACGCGACCTGGGCCCGAGGGGGCCCGCGCCGACCACCTGAGGAGTTCACCGTGGCTGCCACCTGTGACGTCTGCGGCAAGGGCCCGGGCTTCGGCAACAGCATCTCGCACTCGCACCGTCGCACCCCGCGACGCTGGAACCCCAACATCCAGTCCGTGCGCGCGATGATCGGTCGCACTCCCAAGCGCCTCAACGTCTGCACCTCCTGCCTCAAGGCAGGCAAGGTCACGCGCGCCTAGTCGCCGTTGGCCGCGCTACGCGCGGAAGTGCTCGAACCCAGATATCTGCTCCGGCTCACGCCCGTCCACGAGCACGCGCGTGCCCTCCCCGAGCGCAGCCACGACCGTGCCGACCTGGACGAACCCCTCCGGCAGGCGCGCGTCGGCCGGGAATGCAGCAAGCAGCGCGTGATCATCGCCGCCGCCCAGGATCCACGTGAGCGGATCCAGGTTGTACGCCGACGCGGTGCTCACCACCGCCTCGTCACGGGGCAGAGCCTCGGCGTGGATATCGATTGCGACTCCTGATGCCCGCGCCATGCGATCGGCGTCGAGCAGGAGGCCGTCGCTCACATCCATGAGGGCATGGGCTCCGGCATCGGAGGCCCTCACTCCCGCGGGGTAGTCCGGCCGGGGGCGGCGATGAGCATCGACGAGCGCGCGCGGCGAGCGGAATCCCCGGGACAGCACCGCGAGTCCGCCAGCGGCACTGCCGAGTGCTCCGCAGATCGCGATGACATCACCGGGGCGTGCACCCGAACGCAGGATCGGGGCACGGCCACCGAGGTCCCCGAAGGCGGTCACGCCCACGGTGATCGCGTCGGCGCGCACGAGATCACCTCCCGCGAGCACCGCACCCGCGCGGCCCGCCTCCTCCAGCAGTCCGGTGAGGAAGCCGTCAACCCAGGCGATCTCGGTGTCGGGTGGCATCGCGAGGGCGACAACGAGCGCCGTGGGCTTGGCACCCATGGCCGCGATGTCCGCGAGGTTCTCAGCCGCCGCCTTGTGGCCGATGTCGGCCGGTTCCGACCAGTCGCGCCGGAAGTGCCGGCCTTCGACGAGCATGTCGGTCGTCACCACCATGCGCCCGTCGGCGCAGGCGAGCACGGCCGCGTCGTCACCGGGGCCCACGGGGACTCCCGGCAGGGGTCCCACCGCCTTGAGGATGCGTTCGACGACAGCGATCTCGCCGAGGTCTCCCACCGTCGTACGCGCCACAGTGCCTCCCTGGTCGCCCTGGTCCACGCAGGTGCGCGATTCCCCCCACGCGGCCCCGGTCGCTAGTCTGCCCGGGTAGGCAACCGATCCGGGAGGCGACATGAGCGTCCAGGCATATGTGCTCGTGCAGACCGAGGTGGGTGCCACGGTCGGAGTCCGCTCCGCGATCGCCGCCATCCCCGGTGTGGTCTCCGCCGAGGATGTCACCGGGCCCTACGACATCATCGTGCGCGTCGAGGCTCCCGGAATCGATGAGCTCGGGCGCGACATCCTCAGCGCGATCCAGCAGGTCGGGGGCATCACGCGCACCCTGACCTGCCCCGTCGTCCACCTGTGACGGCACAGGCTTGCCATGACCTCGCGTATCCCCCTCATGCTCGCGCTCGCCGCGAGTGCACTGCTCGCCGCATGCGGCCGGCAGGTCGCCGTGCCCGCGCCCGACGCCCCTGCTCAGATATGTGACTCGGTCACCCTCCCCGCCACCGTCTCGGGTGCCGGCCTTCGACCCACCCAGGAGCAGGGCACGGCAGCCTGGGGCGAACCCCCCATCACCTACCGCTGCGGCGTGAGCCGTCCGGCTGCGCTCGCACCGACCTCGCAGCTTCTTGACGTCCTCGGCGTCGGCTGGCTGCCGGTCGAGGGCGTCGGCGGCACGGGCTTCATCGCGGTCACCTGGCCGACGCAGAGCGAGCCGGTCTACATCGAGGTGCTGGTCCCCGAGGAGTACGCCGCCCCTGCGGACGTGCTCATCGACATCTCCGCGGCACTCGGCGCACCGGAGCAGTAGGCCCGCTAGCGCAGTCCCGTGCCTCGCCGCAGCGCATCAGCGATGAGCAGATCGAGCACGGCAGCGTAGTCGATGCCGCTGGCCGCGCACATGCGCGGGAAGAGGGAGATGGGCGTGAAGCCCGGCATGGTGTTGACCTCATTGACGAGCACGGCGTCGGGGCGCACGAAGAAGTCGACTCGCGCGAGCCCCTCGCAATCGAGAGCCTCGAATGCCGCGACGGCGAGGCGGCGCACCTCATCCTCGACGTCTGAAGGAAGGGTTGCCGGCACCACGAGCTCGGCAGCATCGTCGAGGTATTTGGCCTCGAAGTCGTAGAACTCATGTGCACCACCCACGATGATCTCTGCGCATCGCGTGGCCCGGGGACGCCCTGTCTCATCGACGATCACCGCGCACTCGATCTCGCGGGCGTCACCGACGGCCGCCTCGACGATAAGTCGCGGATCCCACGACCGTGCCTCGACGATGGCGGCGTCGAGCTGCGCAGGGTCGCTCACCTTGGTGATGCCGACCGAGGAGCCCGCGCGGGCGGGCTTGACGAAGACCGGGTAGCCGAGCTCGGCGATGCGCGCACGGACGGCGGCCGGGTCGTGCTCCCACTGCGCCGGCGTCACCACGGTGCTCGGCCCGACGGGCAGGCCGGCAGAGGCAAGGAGGGCCTTCATGTGTCCCTTGTCCATCGCCGCGGCCGAGGCGAAGACACCGGATCCGACGTAGGGAATCCCCGCCATCTCGAGCAGTCCCTGCACCGTGCCGTCCTCGCCCCAGGGACCGTGCAGCACAGGGAAGACGACATCCACTCCGCGGATCGCATCCGGGGCGTTGACACCCGTGACCGGCTCGGGAAGCAGCACCGCTGACTCACCGGTGTCCGCGACCGCGGGCAACTCCCCCGGCTCAGCCGCGGAAATCGCCGCCGGGTCAGGATCCACGCGCACCCATCGGCCATCGGGGCGGATCCCCACGGCCGTGACGTCGTAGCGCGAGGGGTCGAGGGCACGCAGGACTCCCGCAGCGCTCAGGCACGAGATGGAGTGCTCGCTGCTGCGACCCCCGAAGAGCACGAGGACGCGTACGCGCTGGGGCCCGGCCACGCCCGAGACGTTAGTGCCCGGGCTGCGCGTTAGGGTCGGCGCCATGCCGGAGCAGCCCGAGTCGCCGCCCACCCCGCAGAGTTGGACCGTAGACACGCAACTGGTGCATGCCGGTCGCCCCCCGGCCGAGCCGGGCAATCCGGTCAACTACCCCGTCGATCTGTCCTCCACCTACCACGCGGGCGGTGAGGTGGAGTACGCGCGCGACGGCACTCGCGGCATGCGCTCCCTGGAGGAAGCGGTGGGTCCGCTCGAAGGAGGCGAGGCGGTGGCCTTCGCATCCGGCATGGCGGCGGCCAACGCCATTCTGGACCTGCTGCCCGCCGGCGCCACCGTCGTC
>CAJBMR010000515.1 GCA_903954205.1 uncultured bacterium
ATGGCGACCGCGTCGAGCAGCGACCTGACCCGGGAGCTCAACTCCCTGCTGGTCATCGCTGCTATCGCGGCAGCCACCCCCTTGCTGGTCGGGCTCCTGCGCCTGCCCGTTGCCGAGGTGGTGCTCATGCTGGGCTTCGGAGTCCTCTTTGGCCCTGAGGTGCTGGGCTGGATCGAGCTTGACGCCGCCATCGACCTGCTCGCCGAGCTCGGTCTGGCCTTCCTCTTCTTCGCCGCCGGCCTGGAGCTGGAGAAGCGCGCGGTCCAAGGTAGGTCAGGCAAGCTCGCGCTCACCGGGTGGCTGGTCAGCGCGGCACTGGCCCTCGTCGCGGCCGGGATCCTGGAGAGGCTCGGCATCATCGCCGACTTCCTCGGTGTCGCCATCTGTCTCACCAGCACGGCACTGGGGACCCTGCTGCCGATCCTGAGCGACAAGGGACTCATCAAGACACCCTTCGGCAACTACTTCATGGGGGCGGGGGCCATCGGAGAGTTCGGCCCCGTCCTCGCGATCTCGCTGCTCCTCAGCACCAAGTCCTTCTGGATGGCACTGCTGTCCGTCCTGCTCTTCGGCGCCGTCGCGTTCGTCTTCGCCAAAGCCCCGACGCTGCTGCGCACCAACCGGGTCATGGCGGTCATCGAGCGCGGGCAGGAGACCAGCGCGCAGACGGCCGTGCGCCTTACGGCGCTTCTGCTCGTGGCGCTCTTGGCGATTGCCGAGGACTTCGGCCTGGACGTCGTCCTCGGTGCCTTCATCGCCGGCATCATCACCAAGCAGTTGGTCCCGGCCGACGAGCAGAGCGGGCTGCAGACGAAGGTGGAGGGGATTGCCTTCGGGGTGTTTATCCCGATCTTCTTCATCGTGTCGGGAGCCAGGCTCGACATTAGCTCCATCCTTGCCAACCCAAGTCTGCTGCTCGTCTTCCTCGTCCTGCTCCTCATCGTGCGCGGCGTACCCCAGTTCTTCCTGTATCGACGTGCGATTCCGCATGCGAAGGAACGTGCCGGGTTCTCGCTCTACGTCGCGACCGCGCTACCCATCATCGTCGCGGTGACGTCAGTGGAGCTTGCCTCGGGCATCATGCGTCCGTCGGTCGCCGCAGCGCTCGTCGGAGCGGGTGCACTGTCGGTGCTGGTCTTCCCCCTGATTGCCCAGAGGCTCCTGCCCAAGCGCTCGGACTCTCAGGAGGATGAGCGCAGCGACGCAACGGCGTAGAGGGCGACACCTGCGGCGACCGCGGCGTTGAGTGACTCTGTCGAAGTCGCCATGGGGATCGACACGGTGTGATCGCATGTCTCGCTGACAAGGCGGCCGAGTCCACGTCCTTCTCCGCCGATCACGAGGACCAGAGGAGCGTCAGCAATTTCGCGCGGAAGCGCCGTAAGTTCCATGTCCCCGTCCGCC
This sequence comes from uncultured bacterium, assembly GCA_903954205.1. Taxonomy (GTDB): domain Bacteria; phylum Actinomycetota; class Actinomycetes; order S36-B12; family S36-B12; genus Mxb001. The sequence goes on from CAJBMR010000515.1 coordinate 1,405, forward strand.
GCGAGGCCGACCACCGTGCACCCGGCCTTGCGGTAGGCGGTGAGTGCGCGAGTGAGGTTGGTCGCACGGGCCACCGGCAGATGCGCGAGGGTCCCCGCACTGGCCTTCCACGCGGACCCCGTGACGCCAGCGGCACGACGCTCCGGGACGACCACGCCATCGGCGCCGAAAGCGGCCGCCGAGCGCACAATGGCCCCGAGGTTGCGCGGATCGGTCACGCCGTCGAGCGCGACGATGAGAGCGGGCGTGCCCGAGTCGGCGGCCCTTTCCAGCAGATCGGCGGGATCCAAGTAGTCGTACGCCGGCACGGTGAGCAGCAGACCTTGGTGCGCCGCTCCGCCCGACATGCGATCGAGCTCGATGCGGGTGACCTCGAGCAGGGGCATGCCCGTGTCGGCCGCAATCGTGAGGGCCTCGCGCACTCGGTCGTCGGTGTCGACGTACTGCTGGACATAGAGCGCAGACGCGGGCACGCCCGCGCGCAGCGCCTCGACCACGGGATTGCGTCCGACGAGCACCTCGCGCCCGTCCTTGCGCGCCCGCGCGGCCGGGGCCCGCTTGGCAGCCTGCTTCTCAGCGGCACGCGCGCGCCGTGCCGCTGGGTGCTTCGCCCGCTCCTCCGCCTTCGGGGTCGGCCCCTTGCCCTTGAGCGCCTTGCGGCGCTGGCCACCGGAGCCCACGGTCATGCCCTTCTTCGTGCCGTCCTTGCGCATGGCTCCCTTGCGCTGGGAATTGCCTGCCATCAGGACTCCTCTGCTAGCGACCAGCGTGCGCCGACCGGGGTGTCCTCGACGAGGATCCCCGAGGAGGCCAATCCGTCGCGGAGAGCGTCCGCGACGGCGAAGTCCTTGCGATCGCGCGCGGCCTGCCGCTGAGCGAGCACGACATCGACCAGCGGTGCGAGCGCACGCCGGGAGGCACCGTCGTCCGCCCCCGCAGCCCACTGCTCGGCGTACGGATTGAGCCCGAGCACATCGAGCATGACGGTGACCTCGTCGCGCGCACGTCGTGCGGCACCTGCATCTGCATCGGCGAGCGCAGTGTTGCCTGCCCGCACCGTGTCATGCAGGACGGCGAGCGCCTGGGGCACGCCGAGGTCATCGTCGAGGGCTGCCGCAAAGGCGGCAGGGACCGCCGTGGCCGCCGGGCGGTCGCCGAGCGACTCCTCGGCTCGCCGTAGGAAGCCCTCGATGCGCCGGTAGCCAGAGGCAGCCTCGGCGAGCGCCTCGTCGGAGAACTCCAGCATCGATCGGTAGTGCGCGGAGCCGAGGTAGTAGCGAAGCTCGACGGGCCGGACGCGCTTGACGACCTCGGAGACGAGCAGGGAATTGCCCAGGGACTTGCTCATCTTCTCGCCGGAGGTCGTCACCCAGGCGTTGTGCATCCAGTAGCGCGCGAACCCATCACCCGCCGCCTTGGACTGGGCGATCTCGTTTTCGTGGTGAGGGAAGAGCAGGTCCATCCCACCACCGTGGATATCGAACGCCGGGCCGAGATACCTCGACGCCATGGCTGAGCACTCCAGGTGCCAACCCGGCCGGCCAGGACCCCAGGGAGTGACCCACTGCGGCTCACCGGATTTCGCGGACTTCCACAGCGCGAAGTCACGCGGATCGCGCTTGATCGATGCCTCGGAGTCACCCGCGGGCTGCATGTCGTCGAGGCGCTGCCCGCTCAGTGCGCCGTACTCCGGGAAAGAGCGCACATCGAAGTAGACATCGCCATCAGCGGCGTAGGCATGACCACCGTCGATGAGCCGCTGCATGAGCTCGACCATCTCGGGCACGTGACCAGTCGCGCGCGGCTCGTAGGTGGGCGGCAGGCAGCCCAGGACGTCGTAGGCCCAGGTGAAGGCACGCTCATTGCGCATCGCCACCTGCCAGAAGGGCACGCCTTCCTCGGCCCCGCGAGCGAGGATCTTGTCGTCGATGTCGGTGACATTGCGGACGAAGGTGACGTCGTAGCCCGAGGCCTCCAGCCACCGCCTGAGGATGTCGAAGGCCAGGCCCGACCGGATGTGGCCCACATGGGGTGGTGCCTGCACTGTTGCCCCACACAGATAGATCGACACACGCCCCGGCTCGAGGGGCACGAAGTCGCGCACCGCACGTGATGCGGTGTCGTAGAGGCGCAGGGTCACCCCCACAGACTAGTGGGGCATTCGCCTAATGGGGCAGGCGCGTGACGACCTTGTCTGGCGTGATGCGGCACACCACGCGGACGTTGTCGGTGCCGTCGTCGCCGGTGTATCGGTCGGTGCCCGTGTAGGCCTGATTGAGGCGATCGATGAGCTCCCGACCGCCCTCCTCCTCCATCGTCACGGTGCCGCGCACCTCGACGTAGGAGTAGGGGTTGTCCTTGGGGTAGACCAGGACCGTGACGCGGGGGTCACGCTCCATGTTGAGGTACTTGCGACGGCCCTTGATCGTGGAGACAAGGAGGTCATTGCCGTCGCGCTCAATCCACACCACCGACAACTGCGGGTAGCCATTGGGATTGCTGGTCGCGATCGTGGCGAACTCAGGAGCATCGAGGATCGGGAAGGCATCGGGCGGGAGGGTCGCGGTCATGGGGGGACGGTATCGGAAGGGCAGGATTCAGGGGGCAACGAGGAGGGCGGTGGCGATCGCCGCGAGGCCCTCGCCGCGCCCGGTGAGGCCGAGGCCGTCCGTGGTGGTCCCCGCGACGCTCACCGGGGCCGCGGCAGCGGCCGAGAGTGCCGCCTCGGCTTCCGAACGACGCGTGCCGATCCTTGGCCGTACGCCGATGACCTGGATCGAGATGTTGGCAATCTCCCAGCCGGCTTCGCGCACATGCGTGGCCGCGTGGGCGAGGAGTGCGGTTCCGCTCGCCCCTGACCACTGCGGATCGTCCACGCCGACGAGCGAACCCAGGTCACCGAGACCGGCTGCCGACAGCAGGGCATCGCAGGCTGCATGCGCCGCGACGTCAGCATCGGAATGCCCCTCGAGGCCATCACCTTCCCAGAGCAGACCGGCAACCCACAGGGGCCGACCGGCTGCGAAGGCATGGACGTCGACGCCCACGCCCACGCGACTAGCCGACACCGCCGCTTGCCCGACGTCGGACGAGGATCGCCTCGGCGAGCACGAGGTCGAGAGGTCGCGTGATCTTGAAGGCTTCCTCGTGGCCGGGGACCACGTGGACGGTCACGCCCATACGTTCCACCATGCCTGCGTCATCCGTGGCGTCCCCGCCATCCGATTCCGCATGGGCGCGCTGGAGCACGTCGCGATTGAAGCCCTGTGGAGTCTGGACGGCATGCAGGCGCGCGCGATCGAGGGTGGCGCGCACGATGCCATCGGCGTCCACATCCTTGATGGTGTCGACGACACCCAGGGTCGGGATCACAGCCTGCGCGCCGGAGCGCACCGCTGCGGCAACGCGGTCCACAACCTCCGCCGGGACGAGGGGGCGGGCTGCATCGTGCACCAGGACGACGTCGACCTCGGCGGGCAGTGCGAGCAGTGCCCGGGCGACAGAGTCCTGCCGGGTCTCTCCGCCCGACACGATGACGATAGGGAGCTCGATGCCGGCGAGAAGGGCGCGCGACTCCTCCGCAGCGTCTTCAGGAACGGCGACGACGATGATGTCGATATCGCGCGCTGCAGCGAGGTTGCGCACGGCGTGAAGCAGGATCGGCTGGCCCGCCAGGGTGCGCAGGGCCTTGGGGGCCCCTGGACCCAGGCGCTCGCCGCGTCCCGCAGCGGGGACGATCACCGCAGTGAGGGGGGCGTCGCCCATGGCGATCTCCGGTTCCACTGGCACGGGCCGCGCACGCGGCTCGTGACGACCTAGGAGGCGAGAACCTCGTCGAGGATGGCCTCGGCCTTGTCCTCGTTGGTCTTCTCCGCGAGGGCGAGTTCGCTCACGAGGATCTGACGCGCCTTGGCCAGCATCCGCTTCTCGCCAGCCGAGAGACCGCGCTCACGCTCGCGGCGCCACAGGTAGCGGACGACCTCGGCAACCTTGATGACATCGCCTGAGGCCAGCTTCTCGAGATTGGCCTTGTAGCGGCGGGACCAGTTGGTGGGCTCTTCGGTGTAGGGCTGGCGGAGTACCTCGAAGACCCGATCAAGGCCCTCGGCGTTGACCACATCGCGCACGCCCACGAGATCGACGTTCTCGGCGGGAACACGGACCGTGAGATCCCCCTGGGCGACACGGAGTACGAGGTACTCCTTCTCCGCCCCCTTGATGACCCTGACCTCGACGGCCTCGATGAGGGCGGCCCCATGATGGGGGTAGACGACGGTGTCGCCGACCTTGAACGTCATATGGTGAGACCCCTTTCCCGGTCCATCAGGATATCACGGGCATCAGGAGCACCACTCCGCGTCCCATGAGCGGTACCCGCTACTGTGGAGGGGTCGCCATGTGCGCGACCGGACGTCGATATGCGACGACCGACGTAGCCGCAGGAGCACCACGTGATCGCTGTGCGCAGGCACTTCGCCCGCAGAATCGCCCTCGTAGCGACGGTCTTGGTCGCTGCCCCACTACTCGCTGGCTGCTGGCAGGGTTTGGGTGCGACCACCACGATGCAGAACTCGATGAACTCGGGCAATGGCACCCAGGAGATCGTGGGATCCCTCCGCATCGAGAACGCCACCGTCGTGCGCAATGAAGCGGGGCGCGCATCCCTCGTCATGGCCGTGTTCAACCAGGGCGACGCCGCAGACACCCTTGCCGGGGTCTCGGTCGACGGCCAGGTGCTCACCGCTCCCCCGGTCACCATCGAGCCGGGATCCTTCGCGACCTTCGGCTACGGCGCCGAAGGTGCCCCCGTGGAGAACGTCCTTCTCATCGAGGGACTGGCGACGCCGGCGGGTTCCTACTCCACCGTGTCGCTCGCCTTCACGACCAACGGCGTCACCGAGTTCACATCGCTAGTGGTGCCCGACGTGGGCTACTACGCGGGCTACGTCCCGGCGAGCTAGCTACTCCTGCCGCTATTCCGCCTCGTACTTGTAGCCCAGTCCGCGCACCGTGAGGATGAGCGTGGGATTGCGCGGATCCACCTCGATCTTGGCGCGCAGGCGCTTCACATGGACATCGAGCGTCTTGGTGTCGCCCACGTAGTCCGATCCCCACACGCGATCGATGATCTGCCCGCGCGTGAGCACACGACCCGCGTTGCGGACAAGGAGCTCGAGCAGGTCGAACTCCTTGAGCGGCATCGCGATGGTCTGTCCGCGGACCGCCACGACATGGCGGTCGACGTCGATCCGCACGGGACCCGCCTCGAGCGTGCTGGGAAGCATCTCCTCCGGCTCGCCACGGCGGCGCAGCACCGCCCTGATGCGGGCCACGAGCTCACGGGAGGAGAACGGCTTGGTGACGTAGTCGTCTGCGCCGAGCTCCAGGCCGACCACCTTGTCGACCTCGCCGTCCTTGGCCGTCACCATGATGATGGGCACCGCGGACTTCTGGCGGAGCGTGCGGCAGACCTCCGTGCCCGAGATACCCGGCAGCATGAGATCGAGCAGGATGAGATCGGCGCCGTGCCGATCGAAATCATCGAGCGCGGCGGCACCGTCGGCTGCGACACCGACCTCGTATCCCTCGCGCCGCAGCATGAAGGACAGCGCGTCCGAGAAGGACTCCTCGTCTTCAACCACTAGGACCCGTGTCACCGGGCTTCCTCCTCCACTGCCCCGCGGGTCGCGCGCCCGCTACCGAGAGCCACCAGCTCCGCTTCCCCACTGCCACTCGACAGCGGGAATCGAAGGGTAAACGTCGACCCAACTCCGGACTCCGACCACACCACCACGTCTCCGCCATGGTTCTCGCACACGTGCTTGACGATCGACAGGCCCAGGCCGGTGCCCCCCGTGGAGCGGGAGCGGGCCGGATCGGCTCGGTAGAAGCGTTCGAAGATGCGATCGAGGTCATGCGAGGCGATGCCGATGCCCTGATCCTTGACATCGATCTCCACCATGCCGCTGCCCGTGCGCGCAGCCACGGCCACTCGGGTGTGATCAGGTGAGTAGGTCACGGCGTTGCTCACGAGATTGCGCAGAGCCGTGAGCACCTGCTGCCGGTCCCCGACCATCTCCGCTCCGGGGGCACCGATGACGACGAGCTCGATCCCCCGCGCATCCGCGAAGGGCCGCACCTCGTCCACCGCCTGGGCAATCACGGGGTCGATCTCGAATACCGCTGCCCGGGCCAGGGGGTCATCGCCCTGGAGTCGCGAGAGTTCGATGATGTCGTTGATGAGCGAAGCGAGCCGCGAAGACTCGACGATCATGCGCTCCGCAAAGCGTTGGACGCTCTCCTG
>CAJBMR010000516.1 GCA_903954205.1 uncultured bacterium
ATGGCTGCGCCCGCGCCGTCGACCTCCTCGATCGAGTCCGCGTGGACCTCGAGTACGCCGAACTGCCGCTCGACGAAGAGAATGCCTGGCTCTGCGGCAGGTGCCGACCTCAACGCTAGGTCGGTGACGCGCTCGATCGCGAGCCCGGGGGCAACCTCGACGATGAGCGCGTGCTGTCCCGCATACGGCGGGTAGCCACGTGCTCGCGTCGGAGTGCCGAGGTAGGCCGCGAACTGAGGCTGCAGGTCGAGGAGCTTCAGGTAGACCCGAAGCTCCGGTGCTGCAGAGGCGGACATACCGCCCCCGGTCACTTGGCCGAGACCCCGAAGGTCTTCGACAGCTCGGAGTGGGGACGGGGGATGACGTGGACGCTCACGAGCTCGCCGACCTGGCTGGCCGCCTCGGATCCCGCGTCAGTTGCCGCCTTGACCGCGCCGACGTCGCCTTGGATGGTGACCGCAACGAGGCCGTCGCCGACCTGCTCACGGCTGACGATGGTGACGTTGGCCGCCTTGACCATGGCATCGGCGGCCGCGAGTGCAGCCACGTATCCCTTGGTCTCGATCATGCCGATCGCGAAGTTGGACATTGCTGTTCCTTTCGTGGTGGGTTGAGCGAGGGATGGACCTCGCTCAGGTCCGCTCCTCATCGATCGAGCCGATGATGAGCGCGTCGATGGGGGGCGTGTCGCCCGGGAGCCAAGCGGCCGCGACCGATCCGGTGGTGACGAGGACTGCCTCGCCCACGCCGGACCCGAGGACATCGAAGGCCACGAGCCGGGTTCCTCCCGGCTCCACCTCGACCTCAAGGAAGGCTCCGCTGGGGATCGAGTCGATCTTCTTGGTCGACCAGATGCTCTGGATCACTCGTGCACGAAGCATGGCTTGTCCTTCCCTCGGTCCTAGCCGTCGATCCTGATGATGTCGATACCCCGCGAACGCGCCCAGTCGCGCGCCAGCGGGGTGATCACGACCCGCCGCCCGATGCGCACTGCCCGGGCATCGCCGAGTGCCCGCAGATGACGCTCGGTGAGGGCTCCGTTTGCCACGTGCATGGCATCCGCGGGCACGGATTCCGCTGGCTTGCTCGCGGGCCGGAGCTCGGGACGACGTGGTGTCGTGGATTCACGCTGAGTGGCGCGGCCCAGGGCCATCTCCTCGACCACGACCTCACGGATGACCTCACGCACGATTTCGCGGATGATCTCCCGCAGTGCCTCGGGGGTCTGGGTCATGACGCCACGCTCCGCAGGGCCGCCTCGGCCGCCTCGGCTGCGGCGCGGACTTCGGACTCGGTGCCGGTCAGGTAGACGCGACCGGTGGCACCCACCATGCGGTAGTCGACCACGGTGATGCGCGCGGCCTTCTCGGCCTCGTTGGTGGCGAGGATGGCGTAGCTGGCCGGCTGCATCTCCAGGACGAAGAGCGACTGTCCCGGCAGCGCCATGGAGCCGACCTTGTTGCGGTTGATGAGGAACGCGTGCTGACGGTCGATCTTGGGTACGACGCGCGAGGCCAGGATCTGGGGAGACGTCGCGTCCGCGGCACTCTTGCCGAGTTGGTCGAGCACTGCTCCGGCCGCGCTGCGCACGGCGCTCGTCGGCCCGTGGATCTCGAGGTAGCCGAACTGTCGCTCGACGAAGAGGATGCCCGCACCCACGTCCGCATGCTTGAGTGCGACGTCGGTCAGGGGCTCGATGTCCAGGCCGGGTGCTACCTCGATGATCTGTGCGGCGTATCCGGCTCGCGGCAGGGCGCCGCGCACCCACGAGCCGAGGTAGCACATCGTCTGCGGCTGCAGCCGGTCGAGGAAGATGAAGGAGCGCAACTCAGCCATCATCAGCCCTTGATGATCTCTCGAAGTTCCTCGACGACCAAGCGCCGGATCTCTTCTCGGAGCTCCAACTCGGCCTCGGGTGGCGCGGGACGCGCGAGCACGGGTGCCCCTTCCATGTTGGATGCCAGCGGATACGGCGGGACCACTCCCTCGGGCGCACGCCAGGGATCCAACGATGTGAAGTCGGGCATGGGCGCATCCGATGCGTAGGCGATGCGCGTCAGGTTGACGAGGTGCTTGGGTTCGAGGTTCTCCCCCACCGAAGAGCGACCGAAGAACCCCGTGCCGATCGTCATGGTGGGCGCGAGATTGGTCTCGATGCCCGCGCTGCCGAGGCTGTTGCCGACATTGACCGAGACGCGCAGCACGGGCACCGCGGCGGCGAAGGACATGATTGTGGCGGGATCCTCGCTGTGGATGGCCGCGCTGTGCCCCGCGCCGCTGATGCGCAGCACAGC
>CAJBMR010000517.1 GCA_903954205.1 uncultured bacterium
CTTCGCCATCATCGGCAGCCTGGCGGTCGTCACCGCTCTGTATCTCCTGGTCACACTCGCTGCGCTCGGTGCCCAGCCCTGGCAGAGCTTCGAGGGCCAGGGATCGGAAGCGGTGCTCTCCTCCGTCGCCAACACCGCAGTGGGTGGCACCTGGGCGGGCACCCTCATCGCGCTCGGGGCGATCATCTCGATCTTCAGCGTCGTGCTCGTGACGCTCTACGGCCAGACACGCATCCTCTTTGCCATGGGCCGCGACGGGCTGCTGCCCAAGGCCTTCACGCGCGTCAACCCCCGCACCCAGACGCCCGTCTTCAACACCGTGATCGTGTGCATCATCATCGCCATCCCGGCTGCGTTCGTCTCGCTCGGGCAGCTGGCTGAGGCCACCAGCATCGGGACTCTGGGGGCCTTCGCGGTCGTCAACATCGGGGTGATCGTGCTGCGACGCAAGCGGCCCGACCTGCCTCGTGGCTTCACCACGCCACTCTTCCCGCTCATGCCCATCCTGGGCCTGATCCTCATCGTCGTGATCGTGGCGGGCCTCGAGCCGGTCACCTGGCTGGTGTTCGCCCTCTGGATGGCGGTGGGCTTCGGCGTCTACTTCGCCTACTCCAGGCGCCACTCGGTACTCAATCGATCCGAGTAGCCAGCCGCCCGCAAGCCGCTACCCTCAGGCCATGGCTACCTACACCTGCCCCAGTTGCGACATGTCCGTCAACACCACCTGCGGCCACTGCAACGCCGCTCTCGTCGATGACGTCCTGGTCCTCGACTCCGGCGCCGAGGTGCGCATCTCCCAGTGCCCCGATGGCCACGGCAAGATCAAGTCACCGATGTGCTGCGGGTCAGACATGAGCTGCGCCGTCTAGAGGGTTTTGCCTGCTACCTGGCGATGAGGACCCAGGTGACGGTCCCGTCCGGGTCTTGCACCTTGTAGTACCCGGGCACGAGGGTCACGACCGACTTCCGCTGTCGGACCAAGCGCCCACACTACGGCGATGGAACCCGATCAACACGGACAGCGCACGTGTCCGGAGTGCGGCCTGTCCTCGTCGACAGACGACTTCGTGCAGAGAAGCCCTCGATGCCGACCGTGCCGGTCGGCGTACAGCAAGGACCACTACCGACGGAACGTCGAGTACTACAAGGCAAAGGCCAGGCGCAGACAGAAGGAGACCGTCAACGGCAACAAGCGGTGGCTGCTGGAGTACCTACTCGAGCATCCTTGCGTTGACTGCGGTGAGTCCGATCCGTTAGTACTCGAATTCGATCATCGGGACGCCTCCACAAAGGTGGCCGCCGTGTCGTCATTGGCACGAAGCGGCTACAGCCTCAGTGCCGTCAAGCGGGAGGTGGCGGCCTGCGACGTGCGCTGCGCAAACTGTCACCGGCGCAGGACTCACCAACAACTCGGGTGGTGGGGGCGCGCCCGGCACGATTCGAACGTGCAACCTTTTGATCCGTAGTCAAATGCTCTATCCGTTGAGCTACGGGCGCCTTGCGGGACGAGAGTCTAACCGCAGGCCCCGAACTCTCCCACCGGAGGCCTGCCGGAGCCCCGACGCCGAAGCCGGGGCGACGGACCCGGTCCATTCCGGTGCCGCCAAGGGGAACTCGGCGTGCGATCTCGCCGGGCAGCGAGCACACTCGTGGCATGACCGACTCGCCCGCCACCGACAGCAATGGACTCACCCGCCGCCAGGCCCTGACCGCTGCCGCCGCGCTGTGCGGCTTCGGTGCCGTCGCCCTCTCCAGTGGGGCAGTCGCCCAGGCCTCCGGCACCCTGCGCGTGCAGTTGTCGCAGTTCCCCGCGCTGAAGCGAGTCGGTGGTGCAGCGGTTGTGGGGTCGCTCAATGGCGTGCAGGTCGGGGTCGTCCGCACGGGTCGCAGCAAGTACGTCGCCCTCGACCGCAGCTGTCCCCATGCCGGCGGCATCGTGATGCAGAGTGGAAGCCAATGGGTCTGCCCGCTTCACGGCTCTCGCTTCGATCTCGACGGTGACAAAGTGAGCGGTGTCACACCCTCCGGTCTACGCAGGCTCAAGTCCCGCCTCAGCGGCGGCTTCCTCACGATCAGCGGCTAACCACTGGGCAACACCGGTCGCGGACCGGGCAGACTGTCCTGATGCGCCTGCGCTGGATCGGCCCCACCGTGGCTCTCGGGCTCATGGTCAGCCTTGCCGGCCCCGTGGGCGCCGCACAAGCGCCCACGCCAGCAGCCGCAGCCCCTTACGTAAGCGCGCGGGACGACGCCGCGCCACCCAACGTCCTCCTGATCCTGACCGATGACCAGCGTGCCAACACGCTGGTCGGCATGCCGCGCGTCATGGAGGAGCTTGTCGGGCAGGGGACGACGTACCCCAACGCCTTCGTGCCGACCTCCTGGTGCTGCCCGAGTCGCGCGAGCCTGCTGTCGGGCAAGTTCGCACACAACTCCGGCGTGTGGGAGAACCTGCAGGCATCCGCCTGGGGAGCGTGGTCGGCGTTCGCCAACGGAGGTGAAGAGAAGGACACGCTCGCCACGAGGCTGCATGACGCGGGTTACCGGACCGGCCTCTTCGGCAAGTACCTGAACGACACGACCGCCCAGGCCGAGGCGTATCTCCCCCCGGGGTGGGATGCCTTCGATGCCTTCCTTGGCGGCAACTACACGCGCTATCGCCTCTCCTCAGATGAGGGGCCTGTCCGCAAGGACAGGCGCTACCTCACCGACGCTCTTGCCGATCGCACCCTGGACTTCATCGACTCCACCCCCGCGGATACCCCGTTCTTCGCTTACTTCTCGCCCTTCGCTCCGCACTACCCCTACGACGCCGGGCCCTATGCCGGCGCTACGCGTGAAGCCGGCCTGCTCGATGACATCGAGGCCGCCACCCGCTTCCCGTCGCCTGCCACCAACCAGGCCGATATGACCGGCTACCCACGGTGGATGCAGAAGCTCGAGCCATCGGACATGTGGGACAACGAGGGTCGCAACAACAGCGAGGCGATGACGTTGGCCGACGTCGTCGAGCGGCAGGCGGACACGCTGATGGGCGTCGATGCTGCGGTAGGGCGCATGATCGACTCACTTCGCGAATCAGGTCGCCTCGACAACACCCTCATCGTCTTCCTCTCCGACAACGGCTACGCATGGGGCGAGCACCGACTTCAGGGCAAGAACACGCCGTACGACGTGTCCGTGCGCGTCCCACTGGTGATGCGCCTCGATGGCACGCTGAAGGCTGGAGTCGAGGACACGCGGATCGTGGCTGCCAACGTCGACGTTCACGCGACGATCCTTGACCTGGCAGGCGTGAAGCCGGGACGCATCGACGGTCTCAGCGCCGTCACCTCGGAACGCGACGGCCTCGTCATGGAGGCGATGCGCTGGGTGGGCAAGCGCGGGCGCCCGGCCTACTGCGGCTACCGCACCGACGATCGGCTCTACGTGCGCTATTCCACGGGTGAGGAGGAGCTCTACGACTACTCGCGGGATCCCTACGAGCTCAAGAACGTCGCGGCGGACCCGGCGTACGCCGTCGAAAAGCAAGCCCTCAAGCGCCAGACTCGCAAGGCGTGCTCACCCACACCGCCCGGCTTTGCCTGGGATAAGCGCGAGGTGCCACTCCGCGCGCCGACCAACGTCCAGGCAACATGGGAGACCACCGAGAGCGCTGTCATCACATGGCGAGCACCCGCGTGGGTCGGGGCAGGGCTGCCTTCGTATCGCGTCTACCTCGGATCCACCACAAGGGGCCGGCCCGTGTGCGAGATGGATTCCGTCCGGCTGGCCAAGGGGCTGCGCTGCCGC
>CAJBMR010000518.1 GCA_903954205.1 uncultured bacterium
CCGGAGACCCCCAGTCCCAGCCGGAATCGTCCGCCGGAAAGCGTGTCAAGCGTTGCTGCGGTCATGGCCGTGTTTGCCGGGGTCCGCCCCGGGATCTGGAAGATCGCGGACCCGACGTCGATGCGCTCGGTCTGAGCCGCGACCCATGCAAGGACCGTGGCGGCATCGGATCCGTAGGCCTCGGCTGCCCACACGACGGCGTAACCGCACTGGTCGGCCTCACGCGCCTGCGTCAGGTTGTCGGCGTCGTTGCCGGCGCCCCAGTAGCCGAGGTTGAGACCGAGCTGCATGAGCCCTCCCGATTCCGGTGCGCACCCTCGGCGGAGCCGTGGCCTTGCGCGTGTCGGGCGAGCCTATCCGCCCCTGATCCTGGCTAGGTTGCCCACGTGGAGCGACGCAGACTCGGGACGACGGGCGCCCAAGTCGGCACTCTCGGCCTGGGCACGGCAACGTGGGGCCGAGGCACCGATCAGCCGGAAGCCCGTGACCAGGTCGCGATGCTGCTGGAGGCCGGCGGCAACCTCGTCGACATCGCCCCCGCGGCGACGGACGCGCATTTCGCGGCCCGCGTCCTGGCCGATGGCGCACTGAGGCGAGAGGCCTTCGTCAACGTGCGCCTGCCTGCGGCCGCGTCCCAGAAGGACCTGCTCGATGGCCTTGACGATGCCCTCGCCGCCCTGGGGCTCGCACATATCGACATGTGGACCGTCGAGGGCTGGGATCCCGCACTCCCCTGGCCCGAGTTGGTCTCGTCGCTCGCGATCGCCGTAGCCACCGGGCGCACCCGCTACGCCGGCCTGTGTCCCGATGCCGCGTGGCAGGCAGGAGTCGTGGGCGCAGGCATGACCATGCATGCCGACCGCCCACCGCTGGCGGCTGTCACCACGCCGTACTCCCTGCTCGATCTCGACGGCGCCGAGCAGATCACCGATGTGTCTGTAGCGCTCGGTGCGGCCATCCTGGCGGCGTGGCCCCTCGCGGGTGGCGTGCTCACCGGCAAATACCGCCACGCCACTCCACCGGATTCCCGGGGTGCGGGCGAGCGCCACGCCGCGCGCCTGCACCACTACAGGTCAGCCTGGTCGCGGCCCGTCGTGGATGGACTTTGCGCGGCGGCCGAGGGTCTTGGCACAACTCCCGCTGCCCTGGCCCTGGCCTGGGTGCGAGATCGCCCGGCGGTGGTCTCGACGCTCGTCGGCGCAAGGACGGTCCACCAGTGGCGCGCTGCACTTGCGTGCGGGGATACCGCCCTGCCTGTTGAGATCCGACGAGCACTCGACGAAGTCGCTGACGAGGCGGCCGGGTTCGGACATGATGGTGAATCCGGATCAGGGTCCGCCTAGGCCGCACGCGGGAGGGCAGCGATGACGGCGACGCGTGGAAGCGCCTACGAGTACCGCGAATTCGCAATGCCCAGGGACACCACGAGGGATGTCGCGCGCAGCGTGCTCACCGAGTACGCCGAGTACGGACGGTGGGAACTGGCCCGACTGCGCGTCTACCCGGATGGGCGGCGGCGAGTCTGGCTGCGCCGCCGCATCCTGCGCGTCGAACGCACGGCCTGATCACTAGGCCAATCTCAGGAAGCGGTCCAGAGTCCGCACACCGAAGTTCACCGCGTCGATAGGCACGCGCTCGTCGACTCCGTGGAAGAGCGCCGTGAAGTCGAGATCGGGCGGCAATTGCAGCGGCGAGAAGCCGTACCCCTGCACACCCAGACGCGAGAACGCCTTGGCGTCGGTGCCCGCCGAGAGCAAATAGGGGGCCACCATGGCCCCCGGATCTTCAGCATCGATCGCGGCACGCATGGCCTCGACCAGGGGCACGTCGTAGGAGGCCTCAAGAGCCACATCGTGGTTGATGAACTCCCGGCGCACGGTCGGACCGAGGAG
>CAJBMR010000519.1 GCA_903954205.1 uncultured bacterium
TCCGAACCCGGAAGCTAAGCCTCTCAGCGCCGATGGTCCTGCGCGGGTGACTGCGTGGGAGAGTAGGACGCCGCCGGACATTTTTCGAAAAGGGTCGCATCTTCGGATGCGACCCTTTTCGCATGTGTATTCGCATGTGTTGTGGTCTGTGCCGGGCCTCGTGGCCGTTGTGACTGTCGCCCGCGATTGCGGGCCGTCACCCGCCCTGCAGCGCGGTAACCCTGATCGGCAAGGATGCAGCCCATGACGTCGTCATCAGGGCCACGCGACCGGAAGCCTCCGTCGAAGGGCAGGCCTCCGGGAAAGGGTGGGCCGCCGTCGAAGGGTGGCGCTGCGACTAAGGGCAGACCCCCGTCCAAGAGCGGTCCGCCGTCGAAGGGTGGTGCTGCGTCGAAGGGCAGGCCTCCGGGCAAGGGTGGACCCGCGTCACGGCCCAGGGATGGCGCCAGACCAGAACGGTCGGCGGAGCCTCGTCCCGACCGTCCTCGCGTGCCGCGCATCCCGGATGACATCACGGGTAAGGAGATCGACCGCCGAGTGGCGGCGGAGTTGCGGACCCTCCCGGAGGAGCTGGGACTCACCGTGGCACGCCTGCTCGTGGCGGCGTCGCGCGCCCTCGACGCCGACGATGTCGATCTCGCACTGGCCTACGCAAACGAGGCGAAGCGGCTCGCGGGGCGTGTCTCGGTGGTGCGCGAGGCGCTGGGGATCGCCGCCTACTCGGCCGGCGACTTCGCTACGGCTCTTGCAGAGCTGAGGGCCGTGCGGCGTATGACGGGGGATCAGGACTACGTGCCGGTTATGGCCGACTGCGAGCGCGGGTTGGGGCGCCCTCGCAAGGCACTCGAGTTGTTGGATTCGGTGCCCGAAGGCGACCTCTCGGACGCCTCTCGGGTCGAGGCCCGCATCGTGGCCGCGGGCGCGCGTCGCGATCTCGGTCAGCCCGAGGCCGCGCTTCTCCTGCTTCAGGTCCCGGCTCTGAGTTCGCGACGGACCGAGGATTGGCTGCCCCGGTTGCGTTACGCCTACGCCGACACACTGGCTGAGCTCGGGCGTGGAGACGAGGCGCGCACATGGTTCGAGCGCGCAGCCCAGGCTGACCCGGAGGGCATCACCGATGCTGAGGAGCGCCTGGCTGAGATGGACGGCATCGTCTTCGACGAAGCCTGGGGGGAAGACGAGGAGGATCAGCCTCCGACCGACGCCGCATCCCCCGATGTCGAGCCCGGCCCCTCCGCCTGATCCAGCCATCGGCTGATGCCAGCGACGTTGGCCGCGGTGGAAGACAGGAACTCCCAGGTCGCCTCGCGCTCCGCTCGCGTCTGCTCGCCCGCGAAGGTGATCGGTGTGCGCTCACGCACCATGGCCACGGCGTGGTCGAGGTCCATCTCGAGCGCCCGCGCCTCCCGCACCATCTCCACCCACTGGCGCAGGACGGATTCGGACCGATCGAGCGCCGACTCGACCGCCGACACCGGGCCGTAGTGCGCAAAGAGGAGTCGCTCCGGAGCGATCTGGCGCATGCGGTCCATCGATGCCAGGGCGAGATCGAGGTCGAAGTCCGGTGGCGGTGTCGCAGGGCGTAACTCATCGGCCTCGGGCACGTAGACCCCGGCGGCGTCCCCCGTATAGAGGTCACCGGTCTGGGGATCGAGCAGGCCCACATGGTGCGAGGCGTGCCCGGGTGCATGGAAGGCCTCCAGGCGGCGTCCGCCGCCGAGGTCGATCACACCCACGTCCCCTAGCGCCACGACGCGAGACGCATCGGTGGGCTTGAGGTCCCCGAAGAGTTCCTCCATGACCGATCCGAAAACCCGGTGCGCACTGGCAACCAACTTGGTCGGATCCACCAGATGTCGGGCGCCTCGCTCGTGCACGACGACCTGGGCATGGGGGAACGCCTGGGCGATATCGCCCACGCCACCCGCATGGTCAAGGTGGATGTGTGTGACCACCACGGTGGCGAGATCTTCAGGTCCTATGCCAAGGGAGGCAAGCGATGCGACGACCGTTGGCGCGGATAGCGCCGTCCCGGTCTCGACGAGGCAGGGGCGATCGGAGCGGATCAGGTAGCCCGCGGTGATTCCGGAATGGCCGCCCATGAGGGTGTCGATTTCGAAGACGTCGCCGCCCAGGTCTGTCACACCGTCCACAGCGCACTCCTCGCCTCGTCATCCACACAGCGCCTGGCTGACTTCCCGCGCGGGCGCTCGAGTCGCATCGTAGGCCCGCGCCCGGACTGCCCGCCGGGTCCTATGACGAGGAGGAGCCATGTCCCCTGCACGTGAAGCCCAACTGTTGGAGGAAGCGACGTACAGCGAGGTCCGTCTGCGCGGGCGTCTCTCGGGGGTGACGAGCGTCGAGATGCCGAGCGGTGATGCGGCGGTGGTGTTCCGGATCGTGGTTGACCGGCCGGCCCGCCAGCGCGGTCTCTCCGGTCGCGTGCGGGTCGATGCCCTGGAATGTGTGGCGTGGTCCGCGGCTGCGCGCCGACGCCTGCTCGCTTGGCATGACGGGGATGTCGTCGAGGTCGAGGGCTGGCTCCAGCGCAGGTTCTGGAAGTCAGGAGCAGTGCCCGCATCGCGGACCGAGGTCGTGGCACGCGACGTCCGCCGCGCGGCATAGGCAGGGGTCGCCGTGGCACGATAGGCCGGTGACGGCGGAGGGAGTTCCCGGCGGAAGCGTCTACGACTGGTTCCGGCGGGCATCCGATCTCCTGTCGAGTGGTGACGCCGCGGCGAGCCTGGTCCTCATCGATCGTGTGCTGATGGAAGATCCGTCGTCACAGGCTGCGCGCGAGATCCGGGCCCGCGCGCTCTTCGACTCCGCTCGGTATGCGGAGGCGGCCGAGGCCTTCACCGAGTGCCTCGAGACCGCGCCCGCGGACGACTACGCGCACTATGGCGCGGGCATGAGCCTGTGGCGCCTTCAGGAATTCCCCCAGGCTCGTGACCACCTCGCCATGGCGAGCGTCATGCGGCCTGATCGCGAGGAGTACGCCAAAGCGCTCACCCAGGTGAAGGCCACGATCAAGGCCCGCCGCTCCGCGGGCCTACCGCTCTCCGGTCCTCTCGACGCAGAGCCGCTCGGTGGCGCCTCGTCGTGACCACCGAGACGGATTCTGCTGGCGTGGCATCGCCGTCGCTCGCCACGATGCACGATGTCGCCTTGCTCGACCTCGATGGAGTGGTCTACATCGGCGATCACGCCGTGCCCGGGGCCGCCGATGCCCTTGCGGCGGCGCGGCGCTCGGGGATGACCCTCGCCTTTGTCACCAACAACGCAGGCCGCCCTCCCGAGGAGGTTGCCGCGCACCTCGAGGAGTTGGGCATCCCGGCCGACGTCGAACAGGTCGTCACCTCAGCGCAGGCAGGCGCGGAGGTCCTGGCGCGGCACCTGCCCGCGGGGGCGGACGTCCTGGCGGTCGGCGGGCCGGGCGTTGCCCTCGCACTCGTTCGCGTCGGGCTGAACCCGGTGCGCGCACAGGGTGAGCAGCCAGGCGACGTGCGCGGCGTTCTCCAGGGATTCGGTCGCGACACGACCTGGGTGGACCTGGCTGCCGCGGCGCTCGCAGTGCAGGCCGGCGCCCTGTGGGTCGTGACCAATCCCGATCGCACCTTCCCCATCCCCGGTGGCCGAGCCCCCGGCAATGGAAGCCTTGCGGCTGCCGTCGAAGCGGCTGCGGGTCAAGCGCCCTACGAGATCGCCGGAAAGCCGTACCCCGCGTTGATGCGCGCGTCCCTCGAGCGCACGCACGCGCGTCGTCCGATCGTGGTGGGCGATCGCCTCGACACGGACATCGCCGGTGCTACCCAGGTGGGTGTGCCGTCCCTGCTCGTCCTGAGCGGGATCTGCGATGTCGTCGGCCTGCTGCAGGCCGGTCCCGGGGAGCGCCCCGAGTACGTCGGTGCAGACCTGGGCGCGCTGCTGGCTCGTCCTGCCTCGACGCAGACGGAGATGGGCGGGCCCCGGCCCGATGGCGGGGGCTGGGCCTTGGGTCCCGCGCGGGCAGATGTCCGCGACGGGGCCATCGAGGTCCGCATCGCCGGAGGGGACTGGCTGGCTGGGTTGCAGTGCTGCTGCGCTGCCGCGTGGCACTCGCCGGCCGGGACCTCGGTCAGCGCTGCGGCTGCAGCCGTCGACACGGCACGGCGTAGCGTGGGGGCATGAGCGACACCCCTGAGAGCAACCCGTCGGGCGCTGATCCCCTGGAGAGCGTGCGCCCCTATCTCGCGATGGCGTCGGGCATCCTGGGGATCTCTGCGGCCAAGGCCGCCGAGCTCGCGCAGGGCCTGTGGACCCAGGGCGGCGACGCCGTCGGCGATGTGGTCGACCAAGGTGTGCAGGCGGCCACGGCCACGGGGGAGCAGGTCGCAGCACTGCTCTCGCCGGAGCAGGTGCGCGTGCTGGTCCGCGAGGAAGTGGATCGCGTCGTACGCCGACTCGGTTTCGCGCGCGAGGACGAATTGTCGAGTCTGCGGCGCGAGGTCGGACGACTCGAGCAGCAGGTGGGAGCTCTGCGCGCAGAGCTGGACGAGGGCCTGGCGAAGCAGGGCAAGAAGCACGGGCATGACAAGCCCAAGGACAAGGCCAAGGGCAAGAAGCACCGCGACGACGAGGGGGGCCGGTCATGACGCAGCCATTCGGGCAGCCACTCGGAGCGGGGGAGCAGCAGGGACTGCCCATTGCCGTCCCCGTGCTGCCTACGGGCGACACGCGCGTCGATGCGGCCCTCGAGCGGCTCCAGGAGTTGGACCAGGTGCCGATCGAGGAGCACGCAGAGGTCTTTGGCGATATCCATGCCCGCTTAACGTCGGCGCTCGGTGACGCCGGGCCCGGCGACGGAGTCGGCTCCTGACCCGACGCCGCCTCGACGCGGAACTGGTGCGCCGTGGCCTTGCGCGGTCGCGCGAACAGGCCCGCGATTTGGTGACGTCCGGTCGCGTGCGCGTGGGCGGCCAGGTCGCGGCCAAGCCTGCGACCATGGTCGATGACGCTGCTGCCGTCCTCGTCGAGGACGATGCCGACGATCCCGGCTACGCCTCGCGCGGCGGGTGGAAACTGGACGGAGCCCTGGATCGACTCGGTGGACCTCCGATCGACGGGCGCCTCTGCCTCGACGCGGGAGCGTCGACAGGCGGATTCACCGATGTCCTGCTCCGCCGCGGCGCTCGAGCCGTGACCTGTGTCGATGTCGGCTACGGCCTACTCGACTGGCGTCTGCGCACCGATGAGCGCGTCACCGTGCGGGACCGCACTAACGTCCGCCTGCTCCAGGCTTCAGACTTGCCGTACTCACCCGACGTCATCGTGGCCGATCTCTCCTTCATCTCCCTTCAGCTCGTGCTCCCCGCCCTCGTCGCCTGCGCCGCGGAGGGGGCCGACCTGGTCCCGATGGTCAAGCCCCAGTTCGAGGTGGGCCGTGAGGCGGTGGGGGCCGGAGGGGTTGTGCGCGACCCGCAGCAGCGAGCCGACGCCGTCCGTAGGATCGCGGCAGCGGCGTACGACCTGGGCTGGGGTATGCGAGGGGTGGCGGCAAGTCCCCTTCCCGGGCCCAGTGGCAACGTGGAGTTCTTCCTGTGGCTCCGTCGTGACGCCGGGGCACCCGACCCGGACCGGATCGGGCAGGTAGTGGAGGCAGGGCATGACGGCTGAGACGCGCACGGTCCTGCTGGTGACGCATGCCTCGCGCCCGGACGTCCAGGTGCTTGCCGCGGAGGTGGCGCAAGCGCTGCGCGACTCCTCCGTCGAGGTGCGCGTGTGCGACGACGACGGCCTCGCGACAGCGCAGGGTCACTGGACGGTTGTCCCTGCGGACGAGGCGGCCGCTGACGGCGCAGAACTTGTCGTGGTGCTAGGCGGCGACGGCACCATCCTGCGCGGAGCCGAGCGCGCTCGCCACGGTGACGTCCCGCTCCTTGGCGTCAATCTCGGACACGTCGGCTTCCTCGCCGAAGCGGAGCGCGAAGCGGTGGACGACGTCGTCCGCGCGATAGTCGAGCGCCAGTGGCATGTTGAGGAGCGCACCGCGCTCGACATCACTGTCCTCGTGGGCGGCGAGGTGCTCCACCGCACCTGGGCTCTCAATGAGACCAGTCTCGAGAAAGCCGCACGTGAGCGCATGATCGACGTGCTCGTGGAGATCGATGGCCGTCCTCTCTCGCGCTGGGGCTGCGACGGAATCGTGTGCGCGACTCCGACGGGATCCACGGCATATGCGTTTTCTGCGGGGGGTCCCGTGGTGTGGCCCGAGGTGGAGGCGCTCCTCGTGGTCCCCATCAGCGCCCACGCCCTCTTTGCCCGACCGCTCGTCGTTTCGCCGAGAAGCGTCATTGCACTCGAACTCCCGGAGTTGTCGTCATCCGCTGTCATGTGGGCGGACGGTCGTCGAGCCCTGGAGCTTCCACCGCGCGCGCGAGTAGAAGTACGTCGCTCCGAGCAGCCGGTGCGGCTGGCTCGCCTCTCGCATGCGCCCTTCACCGATCGGCTCGTGGCGAAGTTCAGCCTGCCCGTCGACGGGTGGCGAGGCCGCCGGTGAGCGGGGGAGCGCGGCAGGCGCAGCCCTCCCGAGGGCTCGTCGAGTTGAGCATCCGCGGCGTGGGCGTGATCGACACGGCCGAATGGGAGTGGGGTCCCGGACTCACCGTGATCACGGGCGAGACCGGCTCGGGCAAGACGATGGTCCTCACGGGTCTCGCACTGGTGCTCGGAGGAGCGTCCGACTCCGGGCTCGTGCGGTCGGGCCACGACTCAGCCGTGGTCGAGGCCCGCTTCCACGTCGACGACCCCGCGGTCGCTTCTTTGGTGGCCGATGCGGGCGGTGATTTTGACGAGGATGGCAGCGTCGTGCTCACCCGGTCCGTGGCGGCCGCCGGACGCTCCCGTGCCCACCTGGGTGGTCGCACGGTACCGGCGGCCACCCTGGCCGAGCTGGGTGCGCGACTCGTGGCGGTCCACGGCCAGGATGATCAACATCGGCTGCTGCGCCCCTCCCAGCAGCGGGCGGCGCTCGATAGGTTCGGCGGTCCGGATGTCGAGGGTGTGCGCGAGGAATTCCGTCGCACCTTTGATGAGTTGGCCGAAGTGCTTCGTGAGCGCTCCGAGGTCTTGGCCCATGCGCAGGAGCGGGCCCGCGAAGCCGCCGCCCTGCGCGACTCAATCGACGCCATTGATCGCGTCACGCCCCTCCTCGGGGAGGAGGATGCCCTGCGCGCCGAGGCAGGACGCCTCGCACATGTCGACGAGATCATGCGATGGGTT
Organism: uncultured bacterium; assembly: GCA_903954205.1. Lineage (GTDB taxonomy): Bacteria > Actinomycetota > Actinomycetes > S36-B12 > S36-B12 > Mxb001. The sequence goes on from CAJBMR010000519.1 coordinate 7,261, forward strand.
GTCTCCGCGCGGGAGGCGCTTGCAGCGGATGAGGGCTCAGCGACTGCCGCGCTCGCGTCCGCATCCGGGGCGGTCTCTCGCGCCGCGGAGCGCGATCCCTCGCTCGATGGCATTCGTGCGCAGGCCGAGAGACTCTTCGCCGAGACGGTCGACCTCGCCTCGGATCTTTCCCGCTACCTCGACGGATTCGATTCGGACCCGGGCCGTCTCGACGCGGTCGAGGAGCGGCGCGGCGCCCTGGGTGACCTGCGGCGCCGGCTGGAGCGGACCGGTGCCTGGCCCGAGCTCACCAGCGACCCGGCAGCCTGGCGTGAGGCGGCAGCCGTGCGGCTCGACGCACTCGGGGATGACGCCGGACTCGTGGCTGCGCTCGATGCGCGGGTTGCCCAGCTTCGCTCCGAGTGTCAGGAGCGGGCCGGCGAGCTCTCGCACGCGCGGGTCGCGGCGGCTGAGCGCCTTGCCAGCGCGGTGACCGAGGAGCTTGCCGCCCTTGCTATGGGCTCGACCCGCCTTGTGGTCGATGTGCGCCGGAGGCCGCCCGGCAGCGCTGACATCGACCTCGAGGTCGACGGCACCTCGTGCGGAGCCGATCGCCATGGGGTGGATGACATCGCGTTTCTCCTCGTCACACGGGATGCCCCCGAGGGAAGGTCACTCGCGAAGAGCGCGTCCGGGGGCGAGCGATCGCGGGTCATGCTGGCGCTCGAGGTCGTCTTCGCCGGCATGGATCCGGTCCCCACCTTCATCTTCGACGAGGTCGATGCCGGGGTCGGCGGGAAGGCCGCGATCGAGGTCGGTCACCGACTTGCGCTCCTGGCCCGGAGCGCCCAGGTGATCGTCGTGACCCATCTCGCCCAGGTGGCGGCCTTCGCCGACCGGCATGTGGTGGTGCGGCCGGGCACGGTCACGGCGGCGAGCATCTCCTATGCGGAGGGGGCCGTCCGAGTCACCGAACTGGCCCGCATGCTGGGGGGTCAGGAGGACTCCGCCACGGCCGCGGCCCACGCCGAGGAGCTCCTTGCCCTGGCGGGGAGCAGGTTGGCCGCGGGTCGCTCCCGGGCCCGAGTGGCAAGCCGCTGATAGCCTGACCTCCCGTGGAGCAGCGAGGGAACACCCGACATGTGTTCGTCACCGGCGGGGTCGCCTCGTCCCTCGGCAAAGGCCTGACGGCGTCGAGTCTCGGCAATCTCCTCAAGGCACGCGGCCTGCGCGTCACCATGCAGAAGCTCGATCCCTATCTCAATGTCGACCCCGGCACGATGAACCCGTTCCAGCACGGAGAGGTCTTCGTCACTGACGACGGAGCCGAAACAGATCTCGACGTCGGGCACTACGAGCGCTTCCTCGATACCGATCTCCACGGCTCGGCCAATGTGACGACCGGGCAGGTCTACTCCACGGTCATCGCCAAGGAGCGCCGCGGTGAGTACCTCGGCGACACGGTCCAGGTGATTCCGCACATCACCAACGAGATCAAGTCGCGCATCCGTCGCATGGCCGGTCCCGACATCGATGTCGTCATCACGGAGGTCGGCGGGACCGTCGGCGATATCGAATCCCTGCCTTTCCTCGAGGCCGTGCGCCAGGTCCGCCATGAGGTCGGCCGAGACAACGTCTTCTTCCTCCACGTCTCCCTGCTGCCCTATATCGGGCCGTCCGGTGAGCTCAAGACCAAGCCGACTCAGCACTCGGTGGCCCAACTGCGCAATATCGGCATCCAGCCCGATGCCATCGTGCTGCGAGCCGACCGTCCTGTGCCAGCTGGCATCAAGCGCAAGATCTCGCTCATGTGCGACGTCGACGAGGAAGCCGTCGTTGCCGCTGTCGATGCGCCGAGCATCTACGACATCCCCAAGGTCCTCCACACGGAGGGTCTCGATGCCTATGTCGTGCGCCGCCTCGGCCTGCCTTTCCGTGATGTCGATTGGACAAGCTGGGGTGACCTGTTGCGTCGCGTGCACCATCCGGCGCACGAGGTCGAGGTCGCGCTCGTGGGCAAGTACGTCGACCTGCCGGATGCCTATCTCTCGGTGACCGAGGCGCTTCGGGCAGGTGGGTTCGACCAGGACTGCCGGGTGCGCATCCGCTGGGTCACCAGCGATGACTGCGCAACTCCGGAGTCGGCCGCCCAGCATCTCGGTGGGGTCGACGCCATCTGCGTGCCCGGTGGCTTCGGAGTCCGTGGCATCGAGGGCAAGCTAGGCGCCCTGCGCTATGCCCGCGAGCACCTCGTCCCGACCCTTGGGCTGTGCCTGGGCTTGCAGTGCATGGTCATCGAGTACGCCCGCAATGTCGCAGGCCTCGAGGGCGCGAACTCCCTTGAATTCGACGAGACCACGCCCCACCCGGTCGTGGCCACCATGGCCGACCAGCGCGAGGTCATCTCGGGGGAGCGCGATATGGGCGGCACCATGCGCCTGGGCCTCTACCCGGCCAAGCTGCTTGAGGGGTCCGTGGTGCAGGGCGCCTACGACCTTCCCTACGTCGATGAGCGGCATCGCCATCGGTTCGAGGTCAACAATGCCTACCGACCGCAGCTGGAGGAGGCCGGACTCGTCATCTCAGGCACGAGTCCCGATGGTCGACTCGTGGAGTTCGTCGAGCTCCCCGCAGACGTGCATCCCTATTACGTGTCCACACAGGCGCACCCGGAATTCCGCTCGCGCCCCACGCGTGCCCATCCGCTTTTTGCGGGGCTCGTCCGTGCCGCGCTCGAGCGTCGAGCGGCCGGAGTCTCCACGGCCGCAAGCACCCAGTCCTGATCGTGGCGGACGGCCAGTGGACCGGCCCGCTTCGCGATGAGGCGCACGCCTCGGAACTGATCGCACGTACCGAGCACCTCCGCGGTCGCGTGTGGTCAGTGGTGAGCGACGAGGTGCGTCTGCCCGGCGGGACCGTCGTCGTCAGGGATGTCGTTCTGCACCCTGGTGCGGTGGGTGTCGTAGCGATCGATGATCACGACCGCATCCTGCTCATCCGGCAGTTCCGTCATCCGGTGGGCGGCTACCTCCTCGAGTTGCCCGCCGGATTGAGAGATGTCGCCGGTGAGCCGCCCCTGGAGACGGCGCGCAGGGAGCTCGCTGAGGAGGCGGGCATCACGGCCACCGAGTGGCATGTACTGGTCGATTTCTTCAACTCGCCGGGTGGTTCGAGCGAGGCGTTCCGATGCTTCCTTGCGCGAGGTCTGTCTCCCCTTCCGGGTGGTCGCCCGCACACCGGCGAGGCCGAGGAGGCCGATCTGCCGCAGGTGTGGATCGATCTCGACGACGCCGTGGCGGCCGTGCTGGCTGGAGACCTTCACAACCCCACGACCGTCGCCGGAGTCCTTGCGGCTGCAGCGGCCCGTGACCGCGGATGGATCACTCTTAGGCCCGCGGAGGTTCCGATGTGGCATCTGCCAAAGGGCGATGCGACGCCCTCCGGGCCGCTGCCATAGGGCAGAGTGGGGGACGCGGCCGGGGGTCGCGCGGGCGCGGTGGTCGCGCCTGACACGGAGCGCACGGAGGCCAGCGCGATGAAGGTCGGCGTACCCACCGAGGTAAAGAATCACGAGTACCGGGTGGCGATCACTCCCGCGGGAGTCTTCGAGCTGTGCGGCCACGGTCACGAGGTCGCGGTGCAGTCGGGTGCGGGACTTGGTTCCTCAATCTCCGATGACGAATTCGCGAAAGCGGGAGCCCGCATTCTGCCGACGGCCGACGACGTGTGGGGCTACGCCGACCTCATCCTCAAGGTGAAGGAACCCATCGCAGAGGAATACGGACGCATGCGCCCGGGGCAAATCCTCTTCACCTACCTCCACTTGGCTGCATCGCGCGAATGCACCGATGCACTACTCAACTCCGGCGTCACCGCCATTGCCTACGAGACCGTGGAGCTCCCCGACGGGTCGCTGCCGCTGCTCGCACCCATGTCGGAGGTCGCCGGTCGCATGGCACCCCAGGTGGGTGCCACTGCCCTCCAGCGCGCCAACGGCGGCCGGGGCGTGCTCATGGGGGGTGTCTCAGGGGTCTACGCCGCCAAGGTCGTGGTCATCGGCGCCGGGGTATCCGGTCTCAACGCGGCAGCGATCGCCCTGGGGATGCAGGCCGAGGTGCTCCTCCTCGACAAGAACATCGCGCGACTGCGCCAGGTGGACGCGATCTACCAGGGCCACATGCAGACCGTGGCCTCCAACGCCTTCGAGATCGAACGCGCCGTCCTCGATGCAGACCTCGTCATCGGTGCCGTCCTCGTGCCCGGCGCTAAGGCCCCGACCCTGGTGAGCAATGACCTTGTGTCACGCATGAAGAAGGGCAGCGTGCTCGTCGACATCGCCATCGATCAGGGCGGTTGCTTTGAGGACTCTCGGCCGACCACTCATGCCGATCCGACCTTCCCGGTCCATGACTCTGTCTTCTACTGCGTGGCCAACATGCCCGGAGCCGTGCCGCACACCTCGACCTATGCGCTGACGAACGTCACGCTGCCCTATGCCGTCGAGATCGCCGACTTCGGTTGGCGCGGTGCGCTCCAGCGCGATGCGGCCCTGAGGCCGGGGCTCAA
>CAJBMR010000520.1 GCA_903954205.1 uncultured bacterium
CGCGCCTTTCCAGCGCAAGTCGGGCCTTCGGGTCATCGGCACCGTCCCGCGTACCCGGACCGGCACGCGGGTGCGCTGGTGGGCCGACCCGCAGGTCTTCACCAAGGACGCGGCCTACGACATCGCTCCGATCCGCGAGCGGCTGGTGCAGACGAGCTTCCTGGTGCCCGGGCTCGCGGTCACGCTCGACGATGAGCGAGACGGAGGGGCAGCGGAGACGTTCCAGCACAAGGGCGGCATCGGAGAATTCGTCGAGTCCATGGGGGGCGAAGCGGTCACCGGGGTGATTCGACTCCATGGCGCAGGACACTTCCACGAGACGGTGCCGGTCCTCGATGACAAGGGGCACCTGACGTCGCAGGAGGTCGAGCGCGAGCTCAGCGTCGACATCGCGCTGCGCTGGACCGCGGGATACGACACCGATGTGCGCTCCTTCGTCAACGTCATCGCGACTCCCAAGGGTGGAACCCACGTCACGGGATTCGACCGGGCCATCGTCAAGGTGCTCAATGAGCAGGCAAAGTCGGCCCGTGTGCTCAAGGCGAGCGATGATCCGATCACCAAGGACGACGTCCTCGAGGGGCTCATCGGTGTGATCGCCGTGCGCGTCCCCGAGCCGCAATTCGAGGGACAGACCAAGGAGGTCCTCGGCACCCCGGCAGCTTCTCGCATTGTCTCCGCAGTCGTCACCAAAGAATTGGCGAAGTGGCTCACCCAGCCTCCACGGGGGGAGAAGGCCGCTGCGCGGTCGGTGCTCGAGAAGGTGGCCGGAGCCATGCGGGCCCGCGTGGCGGCGCGCACCCAGCGTGACACTCAGCGCCGCAAGAATGCGCTGGAGTCCTCGGCACTTCCGGCGAAGCTTGTCGACTGCCGCAGTGACGACCAGGAGCGCACAGAACTCTTCATCGTCGAGGGCGACAGCGCCCTCGGGACCGCCAAGATGGCGCGCGACGCGGAGTTCCAGGCGCTGCTGCCGATCCGGGGCAAGATCCTCAACGTCCAGAAGGCCTCACTCGCCGAAATGCTCAAGAACACCGAGTGCGCCTCGATCATCCAGGTGATCGGCGCCGGGAGTGGACGATCCTTCGACCTCGATCAGGCACGCTACGGCCGTGTCATCCTCATGTCCGATGCGGACGTGGATGGTGCGCATATCCGCACGCTCCTCCTCACCCTCATTCACCGCTATCTCCCCGCGTTGCTCGAGGCGGGAAGGGTGTTTGCCGCTATGCCTCCGCTGCATCGCATCGACATCGTCGGGTCGGGCGGCAAGCCCGGGGAGGTGCGCTACACCTACACCGACGCTGAGATGCGGGCGACCCTGAAGGACTTGGAGAAGAAGGGTAAGCGCTGGAAGGATCCGATCCAGCGCTACAAGGGACTGGGGGAGATGGACGCCGCTCAGCTTCGCGACACCACCATGGCCATCGGAAGCCGGCAGTTGCGGCGGATCAATGTCAAGGATGCGGAGGTTGCCTCGAGGGTGTTCGATCTCCTCATGGGCAGCGACGTGGCGCCGCGCAAGGAATTCATCATCGCCGGTGCGGGCTCACTTGACCGCGAGAGCATTGACGCCTGAGGCGCCATCGTGGATCTGCAGGCCTCGCTCGAGCTCGCGCTCATCAACCTCACCTCACCACCCGTCCTTGCCTTCGTCCTCGGCCTGGTGGCCGTGTCCCTGCGCACCGACCTCCGTCTGCCCGACGCGGTCTACCAGGCCACGTCGATGTACCTGCTCCTTGCCATCGGCATCAAGGGCGGCGTAGCGCTTCGGGAGGCCTCGCCGAGCGAGATCGCCTGGCCGCTCGTCGCGACACTGGTGCTCGGGGTGGTCATCCCCATCGGCGCCTTTGCTCTGCTGCGCGTGCTCACCCCTCTGGGGCGCATCGACCGGGGCGCCATGGCCGCGCACTACGGCTCCACCTCGCTGGTCACCTTCACCGCGGCGATCGTCTTCCTGGAGGCCTCCTCCATCGCCTTCGAGGGGTACGTCGCCACCCTGCTCACCGTGCTGGAGATCCCCGGCATCGTCGTCGGACTCCTGCTCGCGCGCGGCCTGCGCGGGGGAGGCATGGGCGAGACGCTGCGCGAGGTCGTCTTCGGGCGCTCGGTGCTGCTGCTCGTGGGCGGCCTGGCTATCGGGTTCCTCACCGGGCCGGTGGGCTACGCCCGGGTAGAGCCCTTCTTCGGGGATCTCTTCGCCGGCGTACTGACGCTGTTCCTCCTCGAACTGGGCATGCTCACGGGGAGACAGCTCTCGGCAGTGCGTCAGGCGGGCCCGGGGTTGGTCGTCTTCGCCATCGCCTTCCCGCTGGTCGCGGGATTCGCGGGAGTGATCGGAGGCACGCTCGCGGGCATGGAGGTGGGCGGCGCCATGATCCTGGGCGTCCTGTGCGCCAGCGCGTCGTACATCGCCGCACCAGCCGCGGTCCGCCTCGCCCTGCCGGAGGCCAAGCCCTCGATCACGCTGGCCAGTGCGCTGGGCATGACCTTCCCCTTCAATCTCATCATCGGCATTCCCCTCTACCTGCTCATGGCGGAAGTAGTGGCATCGTGGTGGGGGTAGGCACTGCGGGGGTCATCGGCAAAGTGGGCAGGGAAGTGGGAGGTCTTCATGACGGATAGCGTGAGTGACTTCGGAAGTGTCACCTGCCTCACCATCGTTGCCGAGGGCATTCTCGAGGAGCGACTGCTCGCCGTGATCGAGGAGTGCGGTGCGCGCGGTTGGACGGTATCTATGGCTCAGGGGCACGGCCCCAGCCACCACGGGGTCTCGGGGATCGAGGGCGGCAATGTGCGCGTGGAGACGCTGGTTGCCGAGGACGTGGCCACCCGGATCTGGTCCGCGCTCGAGGCTGATTTCTTCCCCAATTACGCCGTGAGTGCGTGGGCCTACGACGTGCGAGTAGCTCGCGTGGCGCGCTACTCCTGACCGCTCAGACTTCGATCGGGCGCAGTCTCCCGGAGTGCACGTCGTAGACAGCACCGCCAACACGCGTGCCCGCGGGCAGCAGAGGGTTGGCGCGCACGCGGACGACGTCGAGAGCGAG
>CAJBMR010000521.1 GCA_903954205.1 uncultured bacterium
ATGTCATCGACGATGCGCACACCGTGTCCGAGACGGTCCGCGCCACACCACTGGATCGCCTCCCAGATGCTGGGCAGACCGAAGGCCTCGCCGGCGTGGATGGTGAAGTGGGCGTTCTCGCGCCGGAGGTATTCGAAGGAGTCGAGGTGCCGGGTCGGCGGATAGCCGGCCTCCCGGCCCGCGATATCGAAGCCGACCACACCGCGATCGCGGTACTCCACCACGAGGTCGGCGATCTCGCGGCTCTTGGCCGCAGTGCGCATCGCCGTGAGCAGGGTGCCGATGCGGATACCCGTCGCACGCTCCCCCTCGCGGAAGCCATCGAGCACGGCATCGACCACGTCCCGCAGGGACAGACCCCGCTGGGTGTGCAGCTCGGGAGCAAAGCGCACCTCGGCGTAGACGACGCCGTCCGAAGCAAGGTCCTCGGCGCACTCGCGCGCCACCCGGGCGAGGGCCTCGGGTGTCTGCATCACGCCGACGGTGTGCTGGAAGGTCTCGAGGTAGCGATCCAGAGACCCGGAATCGGCCGCATCGCGAAACCAGGTGGCGAGGGTGTCAGGATCGGTCTCCGGTAGGTCGGCGTAGCCGGTCTCGGCCGCAAGTTCGGCCACTGTGGACGGACGCAGACCGCCATCGAGGTGATCATGTAAGAGCACCTTGGGGAGGGCCCTGATCGTCTCCTCGCTCAGTGCCGCCATGAAGGGAATCTACCCGCCATGGCCTCGCGTCACATCACCCTGCCCCTGGGCGACGAGATTGCGCAGCACTCGCAGCGCCACGGAGAGGGTCGCCAGATCACCCGTCTCCAGGGCCGCGATCTGATCGAGGGTTGCCTGTGCACGCGCAAGACCCTCGCGATTCTGGCCCTCCCAGGAGGCCATGCGTGCCTCCGGCGACTGGTCCGGTGGCGTTGCCGTCGCCACGCCAGCCGTCACGCCGGCGAGGGCGGCGTACAGATCCGTGCGCAGGGCCTGTCGGGCCAGGGCGGTCCAGCGGTCGCCCCGCGGCAGCGCCGTGATCCGGTTGAGCAGGCGATCGACGTCGTAGCGCTCAGACAGCGCGAAGTAGAGGGGCATGATCTGCGCCGGCGACTGACCGACGGCGTCGGCAATCTGCACGATGTCGAGCAGGGCGAAGTCATCAAGCATCGCGCTTGCCTGCTCGGCGAGGGCTAGGGGTGCACCGCTCGCGACGAAGGCGGCGGTGGAGGCGTCCAGCCGTGTGCGCTCGGTACCCACGAGCGCAGCGGGCACGAGCGGAGTGAGCTCGGCGACGGCCGGTGCGAAGCGGGCCACTTCGGCCGACACGTCGAGGGCACCGCCCCGAGTCTGCAGGAACCACCGGATAGAGCGGTCGAGCAGGCGACGTGACTCGTGGTGCAGGAGATCCTGTGCGGACGTCGGCACCTGGTTATCCAGGCTGTTGACCGACGACCAGAACGCCGGCAGGTTGAAGATCGCCATCGCCGCGGTCGCCGCACGGACCACCTCGATGGGCGAGGCACCTGTCTCCTCGCAGGCCCGGTAGACGACCGAGATCCCGCCATCGTTGATGAGGTTGTTGACGACGACGGTGGTGATGATCTCGTCGTGCAGTGGGTGGCTCCCGATGCGATCGGCGAAACGCTCACGGAGGAGGGCGGGGAAGTAGTCGATGGCGTACTGGGCGAACCACGGGTCGGTGGACAGCCCCGTGCCGTCGAGGTCGCCGGTAAGCGCGATCTTTGAGTAGGCAGCGAGGATGGCGAGTTCGGGCGAGGTCAGGCCCTGGTGCGCTGCCGCACGCGTGGTGATCTCCTCATCATCGGGGAGGAATTCGAGGGCGCGATTGAGAATCCCCCGTGCTTCAAGATCACTGATCATGCGGGCGTGCACGGAGATGAGTGCGGCAGCGCCCCACCGCGCATTGCCGAGGAGGACGTTCTGGTCGTAGTTGTCCGCGAGGACAAGTGCCGCGACCTCGTCGGTCATGGCCGCCAGGAGTGCATCGCGGTCCGCCTCGGTGAGTTCGCCGTCTCGAACCACTCCGTCCAGGAGGATCTTGCTGTTGACCACGTGGTCGCTGGTATCCACTCCCGCCGAATTGTCGATGGCGTCCGTGTTGAGGCGCACGCCGTGCCGACTCGCCTCGACGCGACCGAGCTGCGTGAGCCCGAGGTTGCCACCCTCGCCGACGACACGGCAGCGCAGGGAGTTGCCGTTGACGCGCACGGGATCGTTCGCCTTGTCACCCGCATCGGCATTGGTCTCTGTCTGCGCCTTGACGTAGGTGCCGATACCGCCGTTCCAGAGCAGGTCGACAGGTGCGGTAAGGATGTGCTTGATGAGCTCCGCAGGAGTCAGCGACGAAACGCCGTCCTCGATGCCCAGGCTTGACCGCACCTCGGGCGTGATCTCGATCGACTTGGCGCTGCGCGGGTGTACGCCGCCTCCGCGTGAGATCAGAGCGCGGTCGTAGTCATCCCAGGACGAACGCGGCAGCGCGAAGAGTCGCTCCCGCTCCGCGAATGAGGTCACGGGGTCGGGATCGGGGTCGAGGAAGACATGGCGATGGTCGAAGGCGGCGACCAGGCGGGTGTGCGGTGAGAGCAGCATGCCGTTGCCGAAGACATCACCGCTCATGTCGCCGATGCCGGCCACCGTGAAGTCCTCTTGCTGCACGTCGACGCCGAGATCGCGGAAGTGCCGCTGCACCGAGATCCATGCGCCGCGGGCCGTAATGCCCATGGCCTTGTGGTCGTAGCCCGCCGAGCCACCCGAGGCGAAGGCGTCGCCCAGCCAGAAGGAGTACTCCTCGGCGACGGAGTTGGCGAGGTCGGAGAAGGTTGCCGTGCCCTTGTCGGCTGCAACGACAAGGTAGGGGTCGTCACCGTCGTGACGGACGACGTCGGGCGGAGGCACCACGACCCCTTCGACGAGATTGTCGGTGATGTCGAGCATGCCTCGGATGAATGTGGCGTAGGCAGCACGCCCCTCGTTCATCCACGCGTCGCGATCGACCTGCGGGTCCGGGAGCGCCTTGGGCAGGAACCCGCCCTTGGCGCCCACCGGCACGATGACAGCGTTCTTGACCTCCTGCGCCTTCACCAGGCCAAGGACCTCGGTGCGGAAGTCCGCGCGACGATCGCTCCAGCGCAGCCCGCCGCGTGCGATGCGGCCGAAGCGCAGGTGGACACCCTCGACGCGCGGGGAATAGACCCAGATCTCGAAGCGTGGCCGCGGCAGTGGCAGCTCGGGGATGAGCTGCGGATCCAACTTGATCGACAGCCGATCGAGGGGCTGGCCCTCGGCATCGTGCCGGTAGGCATTGGTGCGCAGCGTGGCTACGACCATGCCGAGCAGGGAGCGCAGGATGCGATCCTCGTCCAGGCTCATTACGTCGTCGAGTGCCTGACGCGCGCGCGCAGCCAGGGTGTCCTGCCGGTCGCGCCGCCCGTCCTCTTTACTCGGGTCGAACCGTGCCTCGAAGATCTCGACGAGGAGTTGGGCGATCGAGCGATTGCCCAGAAGCGCCGACTCGACGAAGTCCTGCCCCAGGCTCGCACCCGTCTGCTGGAGGTAGCGGACGTAGCAGCGCAGGATGACGACCTGCTGCCAGGTGAGTGCCGTGCGCACCGCGAGGCCGTTGAGGGCATCCGCCTCGCACCTGCCGTGCCAAATCGCAAGGAATGCCGCTTCGAATCTCCCCCGCAGGTCGTCCCGGTCAGGGATATCGCCCTCGGGCAGTTGGAAGCCGAGGTCGTACACATGCAGGGGCACCCTGCCCACACGCTGAATGTCGTAGGGATGCTCGTCTTCGACGATGACACCGAGGGATCCGAGCACCGGCAGGACCCGGGAGAGCGAGATGGGGTCACCCGCCCGGATGATCTTGAGGCGACGCAACCGCGACTCATGTCCCTCGGGGGAGTAAAGGCGTAGTCGTATCTCGCCGTCGGGCGATCCCTCGGCGATGAGGACGTCCTTGACCGCGGCATCGGCAGGCACCTCGTGCTTGTATGCCTCGGGGAAGCCATCCGCGTACGACGCGAGGATCTCAGCGGCGCGGTCCTCGCCGACTCGCTCGATGAGTTCAGCCGCGAAATCGTCGGACCAACTCCGGACCGTGTCGACGATGCGCGCCTGCACCTCGACGACATCCGCGTCGCGGATCACCTCGCCGGGAGCCGCGCGCACGACCACATGCAGGCGGGCGAGCACCGACTCCGACACGCGAGCGGTGTAGTCCACGGAGGCGCCGCCGTAGGCCTCCTGAAGGATCTTCTGGATACGCAGGCGCACGGCCGTGGTGTAGCGATCGCGCGGGAGGTAGACGAAGCACGACATGAAGCGGCCATAGGGGTCACGGCGGACGAAGAGCCGAGTCTGCCGGCGCTCCGCCATCTGGTGGACCGCCAGGGCCACCGCGGCAAGGTCGGAAGGCTCGACCTGGAAGAGTTCCTCGCGCGGATAGGTTTCGAGGAACTGCATGACCTCCTTGCCCGTGTGCGAGCGCGGATCGATGTCGAGCTCAGACATCACCTGGTCGACTCGAGTGCGCAGGATGGGGATCTCCCGCACGGACTGTGCGTACATCGACGCGGCGTAGATCCCGAGGAAGCGACGCTCCCCAATGACACGCCCGGACTCGTCGAAGCGCTTGACGCCGATGTAGTCGAGATAGGACGCGCGGTGCACGGTCGAGCGACTGTTGGCCGTTGTGAGCACGAGGATGCGAGGCTCGCGCGCGCGGGCCGCCACGAGTTCGCTGAGGTACGTGGAGGCGCCTGTGAGGTCGGGGTCGGATCGGAGGATGCCCAGCCCGGTGCCCGGCACGGCGCGCAGGCGGTCACCCCCGTCGTCGCTGACGAGGTCGTACTCGCGGTAGCCGAGGAAGGTGAAGTTGTCGTCGGCTGCCCACCTCAGGAGCGCAGCCGACTCAGCGGCCTGATCGGGCGCGATGCCGGCGGGCGGATGCTCCTGGATCTGGTTCGCCGTATCAATCGCCTCGGCGCGCATACGCGGCCAGTCCTCCACCGACTCGCGCACATCACTGAGCACGCGCCGCAGTGAGTTCTCGATCTCTGCCGCTGATGCGCCGCCCCTGCTGATCTCGGCGTGAATCCAGGATTCCCTCGTGCCCGCACCGTCAGATGCCACACCCTGCAGCGCACCGGTGACGTCGCGCTGAACCGAGAGGACGGGATGGATCACGAGCCGCAGCGAGCGACCCAAACGGGTGAGTTCCGCAGCGACGGAATCGACGAGGAAGGGCATGTCGTCGGTGACGATCTCCACGACGGGGACACCGCATGACCAGCCGTCGGCGTCCTCGGTGGGCGTGTGGACCCGCACGCGGGCCGTGCCAGGCGGGCGATCGCTCGCGAGCTCCACGTGGGAGACCATCGCGCCCAGGAGGTCGGCAGGGCGGCGAGCCTCGAGATCTTCTCCGGGGACATGGCGGAAGTAGACGGGCGCAAGGTCCTCGAGCAGAGGACTGCCCGCCGCCATGCCCTCAACCTCGCGCAGGACGGTGCGCCCCTGCGGGTCACCCCCGTGGGACAGCCCCATGGCCGTCGCCTCCTCGAGCCATTGGCCTGTGTCAGCCTGTGTCGGCCAGCCTGCCAGATCCGCCGTGCTCCAGGGCCACCCGGCTCGTCCTCAACGAGGTCTCGAGCACCTCGAGTCGGCGGCGGCCGTCCATGATGTTGCCCCCCATGGCCTCGAGGTCCTCCCGGCCCGGCCCGAGAACCGTCACTCGTGCCCCGTCCTCGCGCAGCTCCTCGACCTCAGACTCGCACCGTCGAGTGACGCTCCCGCGCCACCGGCGCTCGAGTCGGGTGAGGAGGGTGTCGGGTTCATCGGTCTCGAAGGACACCATCGGAGCGACGACATAGACCTCGTCCAGGCCCCGACCGACGAGTACGTCGGCAGAGGTTGCAGACCATGCACCGCCGTCGATGTAGGTCCGATCATCGATTGTCACGGGCTCGAACCATCCGGGGATGGCACATGACGCCATCACGGCGTCCGCAAGTGGCGCAGGGGGCGCATCCTCGCGCCCGAAGACCACACGGTGACCGGCCTCGTAGTCCATGGCGACGATCCACAGCGCCGGATGCGGCGACCACTCCCCGAAGGGCGTGATCGCATCGATGAGGTGGCCCACGCGCTCCAGGGATCCGTTGCCCACGGGCATGAAGGCCGAGAGCACCGCCGTGGGAGGCATCTTGAGACCGTGGCGCAGGGATGACGCCATGAGACGGACCGAACCCGGCCCGCGCAGACGCGGCATCGAGGGGCGGCGGCCACCGGTGGCGGTCTCGTAGTCCCACAGGTACCCCGCCAGCGGGCCTTCGGTGATGGGTTCGCCTCGCTGATGGTCGCGCAGCGAATCGATGCTCACTCCCGCGCCCACGAGCGCCCCCAGGACCGAGCCGGCGGATGTGCCCACGATGACGTCGAAGTCACGGGGGTCGATGCCGTGCACCTCTTCGATGGCCTGAAGTGCGCCGACGGCCCAAGCGCCGCCGAGCACGCCGCCACCACCGAGGACGAGTCCTCGGCGAGTCGGAGGAGACTGCGAATCAGGCATGCGAGCCGCTCACCGTCACTCCGCCACCGTGAGGTGGCGCGGGCCGCGCGTGGCCTCGAAGAGCTCGGAGAGCGACTCGCGCAGTGCCTGCGCGAGGACGTCGAGATCGGGAAGTGCATCCCGATCGGCATTCAACCCGAGGAACACACCGCCATCGTACGACGTCATACCGATGCTGAGCCCATGACGCGAGGTCAAAGGGACGATCGGATAGGCAGCCAGCATGCGGGCGCCGCCCGCATAAAGCGGTGTCTGTGGTCCCGGGACGTTGGTGATGGTGAGGCTGTACGCACGCTGCGATAGGGAGGCTCCCACCCGCGCGCCCAGGGTGTGCAGGGTCGGCGGGGCGAAACCGACCAGACCGACCATCGCCTTAGCGCCGACCGGCCTGGCCTCCTCGCCGTAGCGCGAGGTGTCGAATGCGATGCGCTGGAGTCGGATGATGGGGTCGGGCTCGCCGACCGGCAGGTCCAGCAGGAAGGCATCGACAAGGCTCGCAGCATCCGGATCGCCTGCGACGCTCATGGGCACGAGGGTGCGCACGATGGTTTCGTGGGTAACCGGGGCTCCACGGGAGAGCAGCCAGGAGCGCAAGGCCCCGGCCACGACGGCCAGTGCGACGTCATTAATCGTCCCCCCGCGCGCCTTGCGCACCTCGCGGAGATCTTCGAGCCTCAGATCGACCGTGGTGAACCGCCGCTGCTGGCCCACCTCGACGATGAGCGGATTCGGCTCGTGGGGGCGCACCGCGGCGACCACAGTGGCGACCGCATCGCCCAGCGCTTGCCGCGCCGTGCCGAGACCCCCGCGCATGACATCGACAAGCGCCGTCGGATGCCCGACCACGTCTCCCAGGGCGCCGGCGACAAGTTCCACCGAACTCGGCCCACGCGCGGGACGCCATGTCGTGACGGGCGCACCGCGCACCTGGTCGCTCTCCTCCAGGATCACCTCGCCGAGGTCCACGGCGGTGATGCCGTCGACCATGGCCTGATGCGTCTTGCTGAGCAGCGCGAAGCGATTCCCCTCGACTCCCTCGACGAGGTACACCTCCCACAAGGGATGGCGTCGGTCGAGCGGACGGCTCATGATCCGCGCAACGAGGTCGTTGAGCTGGCGCAGCGAGCCGGGGGCCGGCAGCGCGGAGCGGCGTACATGGAAGGTGACATCGAAGCGCTCGTCGTCCACCCAGACGGGTGACGCGAGGCGCCCCGGGACCTCGCGGAGCCGCTGCCGGTAGCGCGGGACGTAGGCGATGCGATCCCGGATGAGCTTGACGAGGCGCTCGTGGTCGAGGACACCCGGCTGCTCCTGGAAGAGGGTGAGGCTGCCCACATGCATGGGCGTGGCAGGACCCTCGAGATAGAGGAACGTCGAGTCGAGGGCGGAGAGGCGGTCGGCCACGATGCCATCGTGCCACGCCACCCGGCGTGATCTCGCAGCTCAGGCGAGATCGATGCCGAACAGTGTCTCGAGCTCCGTCAGCGTCTCCTCGTAGGTGACGTGGCGCACACCGACGAGGCCGAGATCTGCCGCGGCCGTGATGTTGTGCGGCAGGTCATCCACGAAGACGCACGCGGAGGCCGGGAGGTCCATGAGCCCCAGGGTGAGATGGAAGATCTCCGCGTCAGGCTTGCGCATGCCGACCTCTCCTGAGATCACGACGACGTCGAACATTCCGTCCCACAGATCCCGGGGGTAGAAGTCACCCCAGGAGTTGGAGAGAAGGGCCGTGCGGATCCCGCTTTCGCGCGCGCGGCGGACGAGGGCATTCATGTCGTGTGCGTGCTCGAACTCGTCGAACATGCGCGCGAGGAACCCCTCGGCGACCACGGGAGTGCCGGTGCGACGACTCAGTTCACCTGCGAGCACCTCCTCGAAGTGCGGCACCTCGATCTCACCCCGCTCGAGAGCGTGAATGGGGTTGAGCATCGCCTCGAGCTCGCCCTCGGGCCCCAGCCACGTGCGCATGATGTCGGCGTACGCGGAGAGGTCGATGGCGTGACGCTCGGCCCAGCGACGGACGGAGGAGTTGATGTCCGTGGTGAGCACGCCGCCCCAGTCGACGATGAGTCCGGAGTAGGCGGGCGCGTCGGGCATGCGCTGATCCTAGGCGGGCACCGCCTCGCGCTCCTCGGACACGGCCATCGTCCGGCGAGCGAATTCACGGAGAACACCGCGTGCCGGCGACCGCGGTGCGGCCTCGGCAAGGGTCCGGCCCTGTCGAAGGCAGGCGTCGTACGCCGCACGGTCATCCGGCACGCACGTGATGTCGGTGACTCCAGCGTGGCGACGCAAGGCCTCGCGGACCTGGCCCTCCGGGTCGCCACCGAGGACGCTCCGACGTACCCGCGTCACCACCACGTGCACGGGAGTGTCCGGCACGATGCGCTTCACGTCCTCGAGCCCGACAAGGAGCCGATCGATGCCCACAGGATCGGCTGATGCGACCGCGACAACCGAGTCCGCCGCAGCCAGGGCCGTGAGAGTCGCCGCGTGCCGCCTCGGGCTGCGCGTGTCATGCAACAGTTCCTCATCGCACTCGAGCCCGAAGCCGACGTCTGCGATCGCAACGCCGGGCGTGGCCCGGCATGCCTCCCAGAGCCGACCGAGTGCGGCGGGGCGCAACTCCGCCCAGCGTCGGGCACTCGTGATCCCGGTAAGCACGCGCAAGCGCCCGTCGACCGTGCGCGCAGCGCCGGCAAGCGACGCCGGGTCGAGTGTGCCCGCATCCGCCTGACGGCAGGCGACGACGATGCCGCTCACGTCGTCGAGGAGTCCAAGCTGTGCGGCAACCGCGCCGCCGTGCGTGTCAGCGTCGACGAGCAGTGCGGGGACTCCGGCGCGAGCGGACTCGTCGGCGAGCGCCACGGCGACGCTCGTGCGGCCGGGTGCACCCGTCGGCCCCCACACCGTGATGAGACGCCCGACGGCGGGTGGGTGGATCGATCGAGGGGATGCGGCACTCACGTCGGAGTACTCCCAGGCGGTGGGCCGCGGATCCTCGACTGCACGAGCCAGTGCTGCGACGGTGAGATCAAGGTCATCGCCGGGCAGCGTCACTACCGCGACATCGAGAGCGCGGAGAGTGCGCGCACTGATGTCGTCTCCGTCGAGGGCTACGCCGATCACGCGCACCTGCGCCGCAGCGAGACGCGACACGGTGTCTCGGGTCAGGCGAGGCAGTCCGGCGCTCACGACGGCTGCTCGCGCGTTGCCGCTCGCGGCGGCACCAAGGAGATCCACCGAGTCGACGCAGCGTCGCACGATCGTGACAGGCGCACCTGAGCGGGTGAGCCGCGAGACGAGCTCCGGCTCTTGGGGCAGGTCGGGCGCGGCAAGGAGGACGGGCACGGCGCTCATCGCGTCACCGCCGGCACTCGCACGAGATCGATTCCACCGCTGCGTGCGGCAGCAAGGAGGTCGGCGGCATCGCTCGGATCGATTTCGAGAACCACGCCGTACTCCCCGCCCAGGCCCACGCCATCCACGGCCACCTCGGAGACGAGGACGCCTTCGAGGACAAGTTCGGGGACCGGCACGACGCCCAGGTCGGCACCTTCGGTCGCCCACACGTCGACGCGCTCGCCGGGGGCGAGGTCGACGGGAGCATGAAGGGGTTCGACCGGCACCGTCACCCATCGAGCATCACCGGGGGTCACGTCGGCGGGGGTGGGCAGGATCTCGCCGGCAAGCAGGGGGCGATCAAGTGGCGACGTCGGCAAGCCCGAACCACCGGCATAGGCCCCCGCGAGGGTTGCGGGGATGGTCACGGCGACGACGTCATCGGGAGAGACGACCGCTCCGGGAGCCAGGTCGCGCGTCGCTTGCCACGCGGTCACGGTGTCGTCGCTTCCTGCAAGGAGGCGTGCTCCGACGAGCATGGACACAACGATGAGTGCGACACCCGCCAGGACGCGCGCATCGCGCCACCAGGCGCGGCTGGTGCGGCGCACGGGCGGGGACGGCTGCACGCCCGCCGCGGGGCTATCGGATGGGGCGTGCCGATTGAGCACGGAGAGAACACGGGACATGGTGGCTCCAGTGGTGGCTTCCTGCGGACGAGAACCACTATCCGGAACTCGCAGCGGCGTATCGCGGTGGCTGCCTGACCGATCACCGAGTGTGCGCGATCCGCTCACGGCGGGCCGCGTCATCCACAGGGGCGTATCTGCGGTCGCTTCGCGCCACCCGGCGATGCGACTATCGGGCCATGCCGCGATTCCTCACCCTTGCTGACGTCGCCGAGATCCTCAACGTCTCCGCTGCCCAGGCCTATGCCCTCGTCCGCTCCGGGGAGGTGCCCGCGATCCAGGTGGGTGGTCGCGGTCAGTGGCGAGTCGAGGAGCAAAGGCTCGAGGACTACATCTGCTCGAAGTACGCCGAGACAGCCGCGCGATTCACCGACGCCTGAGGGCAGCCACCGCGCCCAGGGGAATCGAGACCTGCCTGCGCACCGCCTCCGCGCGCCTGGGTTCACCCGGATCGTGCTCGGCCAGGTCCAGATGGTCGGCGCCCACGGCATCGATCGTCCCGTCGAGAGGCCCGGCGCCCACCCGCAGCACGCGCACCACGCTGCGCTGACGTGCCCAGGCGCGCACCACGCTGGCAAGTCCCAGTCGTTCACTGGGTGAGTGCGCCTCGCGCGCTCCCCCGGACAACTCGATGACGGCCACCATCCCCCACGCCGGGATCGCCCAGTCGCCATCGTCTGCAGCGAGCACCACGACATCCCTGCCCACGGCCGCGACGAGTCCACTCACCTGACCACCACCGACGATCTCGATGCTCGCCATGCGCTGCGCGCGCAACCGATCCAGCAGGCGGGATTCCGCACGCACCGCCCGCTCGACCTCCGCAATGTCGGCGTCCAGCGCGGCGGCATCGGCGGCATCGGCTTCGGCAACGATCCCCGCCAGGAGATCGTCGAAGCGCGCAGCGGCGCTGCTCGGTTCATCCACAGAGAGAGCGTACGCGTTGACTCCCCGTGCGCGGGCGGCGTGCAATGCACATCCGGCACCAAACGACATCAAGCGACGTCAACCGACGTCATCCGAGACCGAGATGCATCACGCCCATTCCTGACCGTGACCACCTGGAGGCAGCCATGTCCGTCACATCCCTCGCCACCACGGCGCAGACGACCGAAGATCCACTCCCGCTCGAGTGGGAGATCCCGGGCGGTCTGCCCGCGATCCCGCCGCCGGCCCGCCATCTGCGCTTGGTCGCCCCGCCCCCCGAGCCCCTCACCGTCGAGGGCGGTCGTCTCCCCGCTCCCGCACCATGGGTCGCTCGCCTCGCCCCCGCGATCCTGGAGGTGGCCGCGGGCGAGAGGCCGCCGGGCCAACTGACTCGATGGGTGACGCGCGATATCCGCGAGACCCTCGCACGCCGCGGAGCGGCGGCATTGCGACATCCCGCGGGCAAGGCACGCGCTCCCCAGTGCCGACGCGTGCGCTCCGTGCGGGTGACCTCTCCCGCCCCGGGCATCGTCGAGGCCAGCGCCGTCGTCATCGGTGGCGAGCGGGCTCGAGCGATCGCGCTGCGCCTCGAGGTTGTCCGCGGCCGCTGGCTGGCCACCGCCGTCGAGTTGGGGTGATGCTCTGGTCCACTGACGAGGCAACGCCCTTGACGTCCTGTCCGAATGTCCGTACATTTAAGCCGTGACCTTCCCTGCCTCCCTTGGCGCCTCCGCGGGACCGCGTCTGCCTGATCGCAGCGACCCCCTTCCCCTTTGGGCCCAGGTACGCGCGGACCTGCGCAAGCGCATCGAGGCGGGGGACTTCGCCGCGGGGTTCCCCGGTGAGCTCACCCTCACCGAGGAGTACGAGGTAAGCCGTCACACGATCCGCGAGGCCCTGCGCGTGCTCCGCAGCGACGGGGTGCTGCGCAGTCAGCGCGGCCGGCCCACCGTCGTCGAGCCCACCGTCTACCGGCAGAGCCTGGGCACCCTCTCCTCTCTCTTCGAGTCTGTCGCCGCCCAGGGCGCGACTCCACGCAGTGATGTCCTTCGCCTCGCGACGACGGTCAATGCCACCGTCTCCACCAGCCTCGGGCTCCCCGACGACACCGATCTCGTGGTCATCGAGCGCCTGCGCTATGCCGATGACCAGCCCATCGCTCATGACGTGTCCTGGCTGCCCGCCGATATCGCGCGTCCGCTACTCGAACGCGATCTCTCCCACGCCGCTCTGTACGCCGAACTTCAGAGTCTTGGCATTTCGATCGACGGCGGCTCCGAGCGCGTGACCGCCGAACGCGCACCGCGCCACATCGCCGAGTCGCTGGGTCTGTCTCCCGACTCCCCCGTCCTGCTACTCGAACGCCGGGCCACCGCGCAAGGGCGTCCCGTCGAGTGGCGCGAGACCCACGTCCGGGCAGATCGGTTCGCTCTCGAGGCAGCGTGGACGACCTCCGGCTCGACCCTCACCGCCGCCGTCGAAGGGATCTCGCGGCCATGATCGTGGTCGCCGGCGTCCTGGCCGTCTTCATTGGAATGGCCGTCGGCCTCCTCGGCGGAGGAGGCTCCATCCTCACCACGCCACTCCTCATCTACGTGGTCGGGTTCGACGCCAAGCAAGCCATCGCCGCAAGCCTCTTCGTCGTCGGCGTCACCTCGATCTTCGGCCTCATCAGCCACGCCCGCGCGGGTCGCGTCGTGTGGCGCATCGGCCTGATCTTCGGCGGAGCCGGCATGGTGGGCGCCTTCATCGGCGGCCAGATCGGCGCCCGCCTCCCGAGCGCTCTCCTGCTTGCCGGCTTCGCGGTGATGATGGGGATCACCGCCGTCGCAATGATCCGCGGCCGCAAGCAGGTCGCCGGCAAGGCACACAAGGGCCTGCCCGTCTTCCGCATCCTCCTTGACGGCCTCGTCGTCGGATTCGTCACGGGGCTCGTGGGAGCGGGCGGTGGCTTCCTTGTCGTGCCCGCACTCGCGCTCTTGGCGGGGCTCGCGATGCCCAAGGCCGTCGCGACATCACTGCTCGTCGTCGCGATGAAGTCCTTCGCGGGCCTCGCGGGCTACGTCTTCGTCTTCGGCCAGGGCTCCTTCATCAGCCTCAATCCCCAGACCCAGATCA
>CAJBMR010000522.1 GCA_903954205.1 uncultured bacterium
CGACCCCGAGGTTCGGGCCCAGGTGTCCCCCGGTCGCGGACACCTGGCGGACGAGGAACTCCCGCACCTCCTCCGCGAGGGCCGGAAGGTCCTCGTCAGGGAGTCGACGTAGATCCTCAGGAGAGGCGATGCCGTCGAGCAGACCCATGCCGCACTCGCCTCCCGTCCACGCGCCGTGGCGGCACGATCGACCGTCTCAGTCTAGGCGCCCCATGACGATGGCACATGTCAGAGGCGCGCCTGCCAGCGTCGGCCGCCGAGGGCGTCGGCGACCATAGCCACCTCGCGCTGGAGACGCTGCAGTTCAGCGGCCTCCCCCTCGAGGGCCGCAAGTGCCTCCTCCGGATCGAGTCCGACGGCGGTGAGGGTCGCTCGTGCCCGGGCGTAGGCCAGGCGAGCACCCTCGACACGGGCATCAAGGTCGCAGGACACGCGGAAGGCCAGCGCCCGCGGATGCCGTGCCCACACGGACGTGGTCGAGCGAGGAATGCTCGCCACGTCCCAGAGCCAGCGGGTCGCCGTCTCCGGAAACTCAGCGTCATCCGGATCGGCGACTGGGGCCGGCCATCCCGGTGGACGCATGCCTAGACCAGTGAACGCAGGACGTACTGAAGGATGCCGCCGTGCCGGAAGTAGTCGGCCTCGCCCGGAGTGTCCACGCGCACGCGGGCACTGAACTCGACCGTGCGCCCGTCTGCCGCGACAGCCGCGACATCGACCTCCGCTGGAGTGCGACCCTCATTGAACGCCGTGATCCCTCGGATGGTGAAGACCTCGTCACCCTGCAGTCCCAGGGAGTCCGCAGTCACGCCTGCCGGGAATTGCAGCGGCAGCACGCCCATCCCGATGAGGTTGGAGCGATGGATGCGCTCGTACGACTGCGCGATGACCGCCTTGACTCCGAGGAGTGCGGTGCCCTTCGCGGCCCAGTCCCGGCTCGATCCCGAGCCGTATTCCTTGCCCGCCAGGATGACCAGCGGCGTGTGGTCACGCGCGTAGGCAACGGCCGCGTCGTAGACGGGCACGGTCGCGTCGTCAGGCGTGGTGAAGTCCACCGTGTAGCCGCCCTCGACGTCGTGAAGCATGAGATTGCGCAACCGAATGTTGGCAAAGGTGCCCCGGATCATGACCTCGTGATTGCCGCGGCGAGATCCGTACGAGTTGAAGTCCTTCCGATCCACACCGTGCTCGGCGAGGTAGTGCCCCGCCGGGCTGTCCGGCTTGATGTTGCCCGCCGGTGAGATGTGATCGGTCGTGACGGAGTCGCCCAGTTTGAGGAGCACTCGGGCGCCGGTAATGTCGTGAAGCGGTTCAGGCTCGCGTGGCATGCCATCGAAGTAGGGAGGTTTGCGCACATAGGTACTCGCGGGATCCCACGCGAAGCGATCCCCCGTGGGCGTGGGCAGGCTTCGCCACCGGTCGTCCCCGTGGAAGACATCGGCGTAGCGCGCAGCGAACATGCCTTCGTCAATGGAGGAGTCGATAACCGACTGGATCTCCTGGGGGCTGGGCCAGATGTCCGCAAGGAAGACGGGCTGCCCCGAGTCGTCAAGACCCAGGGGTTCCGTGGCGAAGTCGATATCCATGGTCCCTGCAATTGCATAGGCGACCACGAGGGGCGGAGAAGCCAGATAGTTCATCTTGACGTCCGGGTTGATGCGGCCCTCGAAATTGCGGTTGCCGCTCAGGACCGAGACGACGGCGAGGTCGGCCTCGTTCACCGCCGCGCTGACCTCGGGGATCAGCGGACCGGAGTTGCCGATACACACGGTGCAGCCGTAGCCCACCGTGTCGAAGCCGAGCTTGTCCAGGAATGGCGTGAGACCCGCCCTGTCGTAGTAGTCGGTGACTACCTGCGAGCCCGGCCCCAGGGTCGTCTTCACCCAGGGCTTGCGCGAGAGGCCGCGCTCGACCGCCTTCTTGGCCAGCAGGCCCGCTCCCACCATCACCGAAGGGTTCGAGGTGTTGGTGCAGGAAGTGATCGCCGCGATGGCAACGGAACCATGCCCGATCTCCACCGGCTCCCCGTCGATCTGCGTCTCGACCGCGGCGGCGGGCTGCTGGGTGAAGTCATGCAGCGCACTGACGAAGGCGGACTTCGCATCACTGAGGGACACGCGATCCTGCGGACGTTTGGGACCGGCAATCGAGGGCACGACCGTGCCGAGGTCGAGCTCGACGTACTCCGAGTAGCGCGCCTCGTGAGCGGGATCGTGCCAGAGCCCCTGTGCCTTGGCGTACGCCTCCACGAGGGCTATCTGCTCCTCCGAGCGTCCCGTGAGCCTCAGGTAGTCCACTGTCGCCGCGTCGATGGGGAAGATAGCGACGGTCGATCCGTATTCCGGACTCATGTTGCCGATCGTCGCGCGATCAGCAAGCGGCACTGCACCGACGCCTTCGCCGTAGAACTCGACGAACTTGCCCACAACGCCGTGCTTGCGGAGCATCTCGGTGATCGTCAGCACCAGGTCGGTCGCCGTGGCTCCGACGGGCAGCTCGCCACTGAGCTTGAAGCCGACGACGAGGGGAATGAGCATCGATACGGGCTGGCCGAGCATGGCCGCCTCTGCCTCGATACCTCCCACGCCCCATCCCAGGACCCCGAGGCCGTTGACCATCGTGGTGTGGCTGTCCGTCCCGACCACAGTGTCGGGATACGCCTGGCCACCACGCGCCATGATCACGCGCGCAAGGTGCTCGATGTTGACCTGATGCACGATTCCCGTGCCGGGCGGCACCACCTTGAACTCCTCGAATGCACCCTGACCCCATCTGAGGAACTGGTAGCGCTCACGGTTGCGCTCGTATTCGAGGGCGGTGTTGAGATCTGCCGCATCAGGGCGAGCGAAATAGTCGGCAATGACGCTGTGATCGATCACGAGCTCGGCAGGAGCGAGCGGCTCGATCTTCGCCGGATCTCCCCCGAGATCCACGACCGCCTCCCGCATCGTGGCCAAGTCGACCACCACGGGAACGCCCGTGAAGTCCTGCATGATGACGCGTGCGGGCGTGAACTGGATCTCCTCGGTGGGCTCGGCACCTGCCTTCCATCCACCCAGCGCACGAATCTGCGCTTCCGTGACGTTGGAGCCGTCTTCGGTGCGCAGGAGGTTCTCCAGCAGGATGCGATGCGTGAAGGGCAGGGACTCCGCACCGGGAACGACATCGACGCGGAAGATCTCGTAGTCACGATCTCCCACGGTGAGCGTGGTCCGCGCTCCCAGGCTGTCCTGACTGGCTCCCACGACGTGTCCCTCCTTCGTCGGCGGGGCTCATCGCCCGGCTTCCACACTACTGCGCGACGCGCGGGCCGCGATCAGGCCCTCGCTGCCCGTGAATCGGAAGCGTGACCTGTTAGCGTGACGGAGCCCGGATGGCGCGGGCGCGAAGGAGGTCCACGCCGCATGTGCGGTATCGCCGGAGTCCTCGGGCCCGCCGAGCGCACCTCGGGCGTCATTGGGCCGATGCTCGAGGTGATCCACCATCGCGGTCCGGACGACTCAGGATCCTATGTCGGTGAGGACTTCGCCTTCGGCATGACCCGCCTGTCCATCATCGACATCGCCGGCGGCCACCAGCCCATGTGGA
>CAJBMR010000523.1 GCA_903954205.1 uncultured bacterium
ATGGATTGCCTCCTTCCAGGAGTCAGCCGAGCCGTGGTTCAACTTCTCCACGGGCTCGGGTTTCTACCACTCCGACAAGATCTGGATCGAGAACGTCGAGATCCCCTTCGACTTCATCAACGACTACATCGTCAAGCTGCAGTCGGGCGAAGACCTCAATCGCCCAATGGAGGCGATTCGCGCGGAGCGGGATCGAGTCGTCAATGAGTACTCCGATCTTCTCGCCTCCGACGAGGATCGCGAGGCATTCCAGGGCAAGCTTGGCCTTGCACGCGTGGTCTTCCCCTACGTGGAGAACCACAACTTCTACGTCGAGCACTGGAGCCACTCGGTGATCTGGCGCAAGATGCGTCAGCTGGGAGAGGTCTTCGTCAAGGAAGGCTTCTGGAGCGAGCCCAACGACATCTTCTACCTCAAGCGCACCGAGGTCGAGGACGCACTGTGGGACTACTACGTCTCCTGGGCGACGCCCGAGCCCGCGGCCGGTCCCGGCCGCTGGCCCGCGATCATCGAAAAGCGCAAGGGCATCTGCAAGGCGCTCAGCACCTGGAAGCCGGTGCCTGCCCTCGGCGCACCGCCCGAGGTCATCACCGAGCCGTTCACCGTCATGCTCTGGGGCATCACCTCCGACAGCGTGACCGCATGGCTCGGTGGCGGCGACGCCAAGGAAGGCGAGTTGCGAGGCATGGCGGCATCGCCAGGCCTCGTGGAGGGCCCCGCTCGTGTGATCTTCTCCCCGGACCAGATCGGAGAGATCCAGCAGGGCGAGATCCTGGTGGCACCGTTGACCGCACCCTCGTGGGCGCCGATCTTCGGCAAGATCCTGGCGACCGTGACCGATACCGGAGGCATGATGAGTCACGCCGCCATCGTCTGCCGTGAGTACGGGCTCCCGGCTGTCACCGGCACCGGGTTCGCGACCACCAATATCAAGACGGGGCAGCGCCTCCGCGTCGACGGCAACAACGGCGTCGTCACGGTCCTGGACTGACGATCACCGAGGAGGGGACTTAGGTCCCCTCCTCGGTGTTGGTCCCGCTGGGAGGAACGCACCCCTCCTATGTGAGGCCGCGAATCCCTAGCGTCACCCGCACGGCCCGGTACCGTCGAGGCACCGGATAAGCAAGGCCTAGAGAGCAGTACCGGAACGGGAAGGACCACCCATGCTGACCGTCGAGCAGAACGAGGAACTGACCAAGGTCGGACCCGGCACCCCCATGGGGGAGCTGCTGCGTCGCTACTGGTACCCCATCGCCTTCGAGCAGGACTTCGACTCAGCCCCCACCAAGACCGTACGGCTCCTCAGCGAGGACTGGACCCTCTTCAAGACTCCCAAGTCCGGCAAGTACGGCATCGTCTCCGAGCACTGCCCGCACCGCAGCGCCTCGCTGACCTACGGCGTTGTCCACGAGGACGGCATTCGCTGCGGCTACCACGGGTGGAAGTGGGACTTCGACGGCAACTGCCTCGAGCAGCCCGCCGAGGCGGACAATCAGAACTTCCGCGACCGCGTCAAGCAGAAGGCCGGCAAGGCACAGGTCATGGGAGGCATGGTCTGGGTGTACGTCGGCCCCGATCCCGCGCCCGAGCTTCCGCGCTTCGACGTTTTCGTCATGGACGGCATCAAGGACTGTGGCTACGCAACCCTGCCGTGCAATTGGCTTCAGATCATGGAGAACTCCGTCGACCCCCACCACGTGGAGTGGCTGCACGGCTACTACTTCAACTTCATGGGCGAGACCCAGGGCTTCGACGCCCCCAAGGCCTTCCAGAAGAAGCACCTCAGGACGGGCTTCGAGGAGATGGAGTGGGGCATCCTCAAGCGTCGCGTCCTCGAGGGCGGCTCTGAGGAGAATGACGACTGGAAGGTGGGCCACCCGCTGGTCTTCCCCTTCTACATGCGCGTGGGCGGCGCGGGCATCGACCAGATGCAGATTCGCGTGCCTATCGACGACACGACAACGTGGAAGCTCTTCTATTCCAATCACGCGCCGGACCGTGGCCAGTGGGAGCAGCAGGACCGCCCGGTGTTCTACGAGTACTTCTGGCGCGACGACCAGGGCCGCTTCATCACCGACTACATCGAAGGCCAGGACATCATGGCGTGGGTGAGTCAGGGCCCCGTGACCGACCGCACCCAGGAGCACCTGGGTCGCTCTGATGCTGGCGTCGCAATGCTGCGCAAGATGTTCAAGGAGAACATGAAGCGCGTGGCCAACGGCGAGGATCCCCTCGGCACGGTCCGTGAGAAGCACGAGATCATCCCCCTGCCCTGCGAGCGCGACAAGTTCGGCGCCGAGCGGGAGTTCGCCGAGGCGTTCATCACGATGGGCTCGATGCGCTACAGCCCGCAGAAGCAGCAGCTGCTCGACCTCCATGCCGACGCATGGGCGCGACGCGAGAAGGCCGGCGCGGGTGCCTGATGACGCCGTTGACGATCAGGCAAGAGTCGCCTTGAGCGATCTCCCGCCTGATCCGCATCGACTGCCGCCGCCCGGGGCGTGGTTCGCTCCCGATGCCGAGCGTCACCTGCTGGATCGGCCGAAGTTCTGCCCCATGTGCGCAGCGAGCATCGAGATCCACGGCGGCATCTCGACCGAGTACTGGATGGGTGACCAGCGCGTATTCATGACCTGGTGCGGCGAATGCGGGTGGTTCGGCGACGTGGTGCGCTACGAGATGGTCACCATCACGGAGGAGGAGCACTGAGAGATGGGCACCATCTCCAGGACTCAGCCATGACCGCTCTCGTTTTCGACTTCGGCGGTCCCGTCCTCCTCACGCCCTTTGAGCTCCGATCGGTGGGCGAGAGGTCGCTCGGGCTCGCCCCGGGCACATTCGCGTGGACGGGCCCCTTCGACCCCGACTCGGATGCCGACTGGCGCACCTTCCAGGCGGGTGGCATGAACGAGCGGGAGTACTGGGCCCGTCGGTGCGCGGAGTTCCACGACCTGAGCGGGGAGCCCGCGGAGATGCCCTACTTCATGGCGCATCTCTACTCCGGCAGCGAGGACGAGCTTGTGCGTCCCGCGGCCCGGCAGCTCATCGACGATGCGAAGGCCGCCGGGATCCCGGTGGGCATTCTCACCAATGACCTCACGGCCTTCCACGATCAGCGGTGGCTTGACCGCATGACGATTCTCCGCGAGTTCGACCACATGGTGGACGGACGCAGCGACGGAGTCCTCAAGCCGGATGCCCGTGCGTACACCCTCATGGCAGAGCGCATGGGCGTGGAGCCCGCAGACTGTGTCTTCATCGACGACCAGCCGGGCAATCTCGCAGGCGCGGAGGCTGTCGGGATGCGTACCGTGCACCTGGACCCGGTGAATCCGGGCCCAGGCTTCGCCGAGGCCCGGCAGATGCTGGGCCTGGTCTGAGGAGGAGTCATGACTCGACCTTTTCGCGTGGCCGTCATTGGCTCTGGTCCTTCCGGGATGTACGCCGCCGATGCGCTGCTGAGCCAGGAGGACATCCCCGTCTCGGTCGATATCATCGACAAGCTCCCCAGTCCCTTCGGGCTCGTGCGCTACGGCGTGGCGCCGGATCACCTGAGCATCCGATCCGTGCGCGACACCCTCGACAAGGTCCTCGATCACCCGGGGGTGAGATTCCTGGGCAACGTCGAACTGGGGCGTGATCTCAGCCTCGACCAACTCCGCGAGTTCTACGACGCCATCGTTCTCACCTACGGCGCCTCCCGTGACCGGGCCCTCGGCATCCCGGGAGAGGAGTTGGTGGGCAGCATTGCGGCGACAGACTTCGTCAACTGGTACACCGGTCATCCCGACTCCGCTTCTGACGCCTTCACGGGCTTCCTGGCCGGATCGCGCAGCGTCGCGGTGATCGGAGTCGGCAACGTCGCCGTAGATGTCACGCGCGTGCTCTCCAAGGCCCCCGGGGAGATCGAGCACACGGATATGCCCGAGCACGTCTTCGCGGCGCTGCGTGCCTCCGGGATCCGCGACGTCCACCTTGTGGGTCGCCGTGGCCCAGCGCAGGCGACCTGGACCACGAAGGAGCTGCGCGAGTTAGGGGAGCTCGAGCAGACGCAGGTGCTGATCGCAGAGGGTGGCGACGTGGCCGATGTCGCGAGCGAGCGGGCGATCGCGGGCGATAAGGCGGTGGCCCGCAATGTTGCGGTCATCCAGGGTTGGGCCGATCACGTCGACGATGGACGCGATCGGCGCATCCACCTGCACTTTCGGTGCCGCCCCGTGGAGATCCTCGGCACGGACCGCGTCGAAGCACTTGTGGTCGAGACGACAGTCCTCGACGACGAGGGTCAGGCGTCAGGCACGGGCGAGACTCATCGGATTCCCGTGGACGCGGTGATTCGCAGTGTGGGCTATCGCGGCACCGCGGTCGAGGGAGTCCCCTTCGACGATCGGCGCAATGTCATCCCCAATCGGGAGGGCCGCGTGGTCGACGGTGACACCGCGATCCCGGGCCTGTACGTCGCCGGATGGATCAAGCGCGGTCCCACGGGCATCATCGGGACCAACAAGAAGGATGCCGTGCAGACGGTCACCTGCCTGCTCGAAGACGCGGCAACCCCGAGCGCGTGGAAGGCGACGGCTCCCGAGCCGGAGGCGGTCGACGCTGCTCTGGCGGGGCGCACGGTCGTCGACATCGACGGGTGGCGGCGTATCGATGGTGCGGAGCGGGCACTCGGAGCGACGCGCGGTCGGGATCGGACGACAATCCACGAGCGCGCCGCCCTCCTGTCAGCGGCCTCGGACTAGCTCCGTTCGCGCACGCACCACGTGGAGTAGGGCTCCGGCAGGCCGCCGCAGGATGCGGGGCGCGCATCACCGGGCACCAGTTCGACCTCGACCATTCCGTGGCCCGGGAAGTCAACCCGCGCCTGCCCTGGTGCGCTCGCCTCGATCATCACGCCGCTCACGTCGGGCGCGGACCCCCGGGCAACGAGGTGAGCCTCGGCGGCCTGAGCGGGAGCAGGGAGGGCGCTGCGTCCACGCAGGAAGCTCGCGGTGCTGAGTCCGGGCCCCTCGTCGATCAGGGTGCGTGCGGCATCGACATCGAGCCGGCCATAAACGAGACCATGGCCTACGAGAAGTGCCGTGGGAGCGAAGCGGTGCCCGCCGAGGTGCGAGCACTCCCACACGCCGGGCGAGTCCGACAAAGAGCCGACGAGCGCGCGACCGTCGATGCCACAGCAGGCGTCCCGAGAGGAATTGGTGCAGACGGCGAGAATCGGCGCATCCGGGTCCGTCCGGGCAGAGGGGGGTCCCTCGATCGGCCACGCCTGGATCTCGTCGGGATCCTCTGCGAGGGCGAGGCGCGTAGGCGCGTCACCGGGGAGCCCACCCGCGATCCACACGCGCAGGGGTGCTCGCACATCGGTCGCGGGGTGGCGTCCGGGTCGGCGTATGAGCAGCACTCGACGGTGCTCGTCCGAGGTGAGTGAGCGGATCGCGGGCACACGACAGTCGGCGATGGCCTGGCGTCCCCACGCACCGGGCACCTCTATCAACCACCACCAGCGGGCGAGTGGCGCGGTCCCGGCAAGGGGTTCTGCTGCGGCGGTTTCGGCGCAGCGCGTCATCGGGGCGGTCCGCCGACGCTGGCGACGGGACCGCTCAAGGGAGTGCCCGATGCGTCGCGCTTGCCGACGTCTTCGGGTAGATCGAGGGGAGTCCCGGAAGCGGCAGATGCGCGCACCGGCCCCACACCCGCCCAGCCGAGGACGAGCACATCCTCGAAGCGGAGGAACCGATGCGCTCGCACGCCGGCGGTGCCACGGCCCTTGCGGGGGATGTCGGCGAGCGGGGTGACCTTGGCGGTGAACGCCGACGTGCCCGGCAGGGCGGACCTCGACCCGGCGACCGTGACGATGACGGCATCAGAGCTATCGCCGTCGACCGCGCAGCAGGCGATCAGCTCCGCACCCTCCGAGAGTCGGATCCCCGCCATCCCCGATGCAGAGCGTCCCTGGGGTCTCACGGCCTCCGCCGGGAAGCGCAGGGCTTGCGCGTCGGAGGTGAGCAGGACGATGTCGTCGCCGGGAGCTGTCTCCTGTGCACCGACGACTTCATCCCCGTCCGCGAGGGCGATGAGATCCCAGTCCCTGCGGGTCGGGGGTCCTTGGATGGCGACCCGCTTGATGATGCCCTGCCGGGTGCCGAGGACGACGACGGCCGGGGGCTCACTCACCTCGGCCAGGCCGATAACCCTCTCGCCGGGTTCGAGATCGAGCAGCGCGCCGAGGGGAGCGCCGCCTGCCAGGGCGGGAGCGTGCGCGGACGGCGGCAGGATGGGCATCTCCACGACGGGCAGGCGCACCCCGCGTCCGGTGCTGGTGAGCACCAGCACCTCGCCGCGGCCGGTTGCGACGGTGGCGCTCACGATGACGTCGTGCGCTGCGCGTGGTCCTGTCGTGGAGATGTCGGAGCCGTTGGTGCGCGCGATCAGGCCGGTGCCCGACAGCAGCACTCTGCACGGGGAGTCGGGCAGTTCCAGCGACGCCGGAGTTGCCGCGGTCCGGGGAGTCCCGGCATCCTCGAGCAGGATCGTGCGCCGAGGCGTGGAGTGTTCCTCGGCAGCCGCAAGCAACTCCGCGGCGACCACCTCTCGCAGTCGGCCCTCATCGTCGATGATTGCCGACAGTTCATCGATCCGAGCGGTGAGATCCTCGCGCTCAGACTCGAGCTCGATGCGCGAAAACCGCGTGAGGCGGCGAAGCGGCATCTCCAGGATGTACGAGGCCTGCTCCTGGGAGAGATCGAAGACCGTGATGAGGCGTTCGCGCGCAGCCGCGGTGTCGTCGCTCGTGCGGATGAGCTGGATGACCTCATCGATGTCGAGGATGGCGATCAGGAGGCCATCGACCAGGTGGAGGCGCTCACGGGCCCGCGTCCGCCGGTGCTCACTGCGACGTCGCACGACCTCACGTCGATGATCGACGAATACCTCGAGGAGTTCGCGCAGCCCCAGGGTGCGAGGCTCCCCATCGACGAGAGCGACGGCGTTGATGGTGAAGGCGTCTTCGAGCGGGGTGAGCCGGTACAGCTGCTCGAGCATGGCCTCGGGATTGACCGAGGGTGCAAGCTCGATGACCAGGCGCAGCCCGTGTTCGCCGTCGGTGAGGTCCAACAGGTCCGAGATCCCCTGAACCTTCTTGCTCGTCACGAGATCCTTGATGCGCTCGATCACCCGCTCGGGGCCGACCCCGGGGGGCAATTCGGTGACGACGATGCCGCGTCGCCTCGGGCTCACCTGCTCGATGCGCGCCGTGGCGCGCACCCGGAAGGACCCTCGACCTGTCGCATAGGCCTCGCGCACTCCCGAGAGACCGAGGATGGTCCCGCCCCCGGGCAGGTCGGGACCGGGGACAAACCTGATGAGTTCGTCGAGGCTCGCGTCGGGGTGGAGGACGAGGTGTCGGGCTGCGGCCACGACCTCGCCGAGGTTGTGCGGTGCCATGGAGGTCGCCATGCCTACGGCGATACCGGCGGCCCCGTTGACCAGGAGTGCGGGCAGCCCGGCGGGCAGGACGGTCGGCTCCAGCTCGCGCCCGTCGTAGTTGGGGACGAAATCGACCACGTCCTCGTCGAGGGACTCGGCCATGGCGAGGGCTGAGGGCGCCAAGCGGCACTCGGTGTAGCGCATGGCAGCAGGCCCGTCGTCGGGGGAGCCGAAGTTGCCGTGGCCATCGACGAGGGGGAGCCGCAGGGTGAAGGGCTGGGCTAGGCGCACGAGGGCGTCGTAGATCGCCGAGTCGCCGTGGGGATGGAGCCGGCCCATCACATCTCCGACCACGCGGGCGCTCTTGACGTGGCCTCGATCGGGACGCAGCCCCATCTGGTGCATCTGGAAGAGAATGCGGCGCTGCACGGGCTTCAGGCCATCGCGAGCGTCGGGAAGCGCGCGGGAATAGATGACGGAGTAGGCGTACTCCAGGAAAGACGTCCGCATCTCGCTGTCGACGTCGACGTCGATGATGCGATCGATGGATTCACCCTTGCGTGCCACGCGGAGAGCCTACGGGCGGCCACCCTGCAGGGACACGGCACGCGCCGCAACCCGCGTGGCGAGTCGGAGCGCCTCCTCGATGTCGGCCTCGCGTGTCCATGAGGCGAGGAACCCGGCCGCGAAGGCATCACCCGCGCCGGTGCTATCGCGGTTCTCCGCGGGCATGGCTGGGGCGCTCCAGCGTTGATCCCCGCTGCCGACAACGGCCCCGTCCGCGCCCCGTTTGACCACGACGAGGAGGTCGCGGTCGGTCAGCGCGCGCAGGGCGTCGAGCGGATTGGAGTGTCCGGTCAAGGCGGAGGCTTCGTCTGCATTGGCGAGCAGGAGGTCGCCCGGCGCGAGCCAGGAGAGGAATGCCTCGGGCCCGAGCGCGAGCAGGAGCGCCTCCGAGGAGGCGTCGATGCTCACGGAGAGCCCCGCCGCTCGGGCGCGCCCGAGGGCCGTGAGAGCGGCTTCACGGGAGCCCTCCCGCAGGAGGGAGTAGGCGCTGACGTGGAGGTGATCGCCTGCCCGCCACGGGAGCCCGTCGAGGTCCGAGACGGCGAGCCGGGCATTGGCACCCGGGTCCGGGAACATCGTCCGCTCCCCGTCCGGTGTCACGATGACAACGCAGCGACCGGTCGCCCGCTCTGCATCGCGTGCGACGCGCAGGGTGACACCGGCTGCGTCCAGCACGGCTAGTGCCGCGGCTCCGCGGGAGTCATCCCCCACGCGCGCCACGAGTTCCACGGGCACGCGCAGGTCAGCGAGCCAGGCAGCGACGTTTGCCCCCGATCCGCCCTCTTCGTCGGAGATGGATGCCGGGGCGTCGGATCCCGGCGCGGGTGCGGTGCTCGTGCGCGCGAGGACATCGACCATGACCTCGCCGAGAACACGGATGAGGGGGGATTCCGTCATGTCAGCCATTCACCTGTCAGCGACAGCCACGCACGATGCAAGATCGGCATTGCGCAGAATGATCTCGGTGTTGACCTCGAGGCTGATTCCGCCGGATGCTCGATGGAAGTGGTCGAGGAGGAACGGAGTCACATCCTTGCCGCGGATCCCGGAAGTCTCCGCCATGGCGAGGCCCTCGACGAGCAGGCGATCGTGCAGGTCGGGGTCCATCTGGAGGTTCTCCGGGAGAGGGTTGGCGACCACGAGGGCTCCCGGGATGGATAGCGCGCGGCGTACGGCAGAGATGGCAGCGATGTCCTCGGGGCTGCCGACCTGCCAGTCGATGCGACTGCCGGAGTCGGTGAGGTAGAACCCCGGGAATCGGTCCGTGCCGTAGCCCACGACAGCGACGTTCAGGGTCTCGAGCCGCTCGAGGGTGGCGGGCACGTCGAGGATGGACTTGACTCCCGAGCACACGACGATGACGGGTGTGGTCGACAGCGAGGTCAGGTCAGCCGATTCGTCCCAGGTCTCGCGTGCCTGCCGGTGCACCCCACCGAGCCCACCCGTCGCGAACACGCTGATGCCCGCCAGGTGTGCGAGATGGCTTGTCGCCGCAACGGTTGTCGCAGCGTGACCGCCGCGCGCGACCACAGTCGCGATATCGCGCACGCTCACTTTGACGATGTCGTCGAGGTCGGCCACGCGCGCGAGATCGTCATCGGACAGTCCGATGCGCACACGTCCGTCGAGTACGGCGATGGTCGCCGGGACCGCTCCCCGGCGGCGCACGGTCTCCTCGACCGCGCGGGCGACGCGCAGGTTCTCGGGCCGAGGAAGCCCGTGGCTGATGATGGTCGACTCCAGGGCCACGATGGGGCGACCATCGCCTAGAGCGGCGGCCACATCGGGTGAAATGTCCAGGGCGGGTGGCATGCGAGCACGCTAACGCCTCGGGTGGTTGGGGAGAGCGGGTGCATCGGCGGGTCGGCGGCGAGGATGGGAGGATATGGGTCATGACGGATGCGGGCACCCTGCACAACCGCCTGCGTGGCGACATCGAGCGCAGCGGCTATTACCCCGCCCTCGTCGCAGATGCCCTGGAGACCGCGCTCGCCGGTGAGCCGCTCGTCGCTTACGTCGTACACCACGAGGCGACCTTCGATCGCGATGAATTGCGGCGGCATGTCACCGTTCTCGTGCTCACGCCCACCCGGTTGATCGTGGGGCACACGGACGAGCACGGGCCGGATGACACGTGCCCGGAGCCCTATGCCTCGGCGTCGACCGAGGCGGTCCGCCTGGAGAAGGTCGACTCCGTCGTCGTCACGCGCGTCGTCGCCAATCCTGCGCGCCATCACGCTGGTGGCCCCATGCGCGAAGTCGTGCTGACGATCGGCTGGGGCGCGGTCGCGCGCATCGATCTCGAGCCCGCCGGTTGCGGCGATTCCGAGTGCGATGCGGACCACGGCTACACCGGGACCGCGAGCAACGACGACCTGTCCCTGCGCGTGTCCGAGGCTGCCGACGGCTCCGACGTCGTCACCCAGACGCTCGCATTTGCGGCGTCCCTGTCCGAGGCCACGGCAGCCCGACTGCGGTGAGCGACGCGCTCGAGGCTCCGCCCTACGGCTCCGGCACCCTTGCCGACGTGCTGCCGTCCGTGGCGAGCCGGTGGCGGGTCCCCGGATTCCAGGACTCACTCGATCTCCGCGACCGGGATCCCGGGGGAGCGGGCAATCTGCCCGACGCAGTCACGGTTCTCCTGGTCGATGGCCTGGGGTGGAGGCCGTGGCAGGACCTGCGCGAGCGCACGCCCACGCTTGCGGCCATGACCGGCGGAAGACTGCGCACGACGATCCCCTCGACCACGCCCACGGCGCTGGCGAGCCTCGGTACCGGTATGCCCCCCGGGGCCCACGGGATCGTCGGGGCGGCCTTCAGGGTGCCCGAGGATGACGTGCTGCTGCATCCCCTGTCCTGGACGGATGGGCC
Source organism: uncultured bacterium (assembly GCA_903954205.1). GTDB lineage: Bacteria > Actinomycetota > Actinomycetes > S36-B12 > S36-B12 > Mxb001. The sequence continues at coordinate 10,867 of CAJBMR010000523.1, forward strand.
GCATCCCCTCGCCACCCAGCCGGAGCCCACAGTCTTCGAACGCGTGGAGGCGGCGGGTGTCCCGGTCCTCAGGATCGGTGCGAGCGCCTACGCCGACAGCGGTCTCACACGCGCGGTGCTCAGAGGGGGCGCGTACGCGGGCTCGGACACCGCTGATGCGATCGTTGACGCCATCGGTGGGCACCGGAGTGGCCTGGCCTATGCCTACCTGCCCGACCTGGACCGCACGGGTCATGTGTACGGGGTTGGTTCGCCCGAGTGGCGCGAGGGGCTTCTCGCCGTTGAAGAGCTGGTGACTCGCATCATCGAGCGCATCGACGACCGCCACCTCCTGGTGGTGACGGCCGATCACGGGATGGTGGATTGCCCGCCCGCTGCACGCGTGAGTGTCGAAGCGCTTCCTGGGTTCGAGCACGTGCTCACCGTCGCGGGGGAGCCGAGGTTGCGGCACATCTACGTGCGCCCCGGCGAGACCGCCACCCTGAGGGCGTCATGGGCGGATGCCCTAGGCGAGCGAGCCTTCGTGCTTGATCGGGACGAGGCTCTGGGCATGGGGCTCTTCGGGCCCATGGATGAGCACTATGCGGGGCGCATCGGCGACCTTGTGCTCCTCGCCCGCGGCGACACGCTGCTCGTGAGTGAGGTGGATCCCGTGGTGTCCGGCCTCTTGGGCCAGCATGGCTCCGTGACAGAGGCGGAGATGGAGATCCCCCTGCTCCTGGCCCGGGGGAGCGCGGGTGGCTGAACTCGTATTCTTTTCGGGAACCATGGACTGCGGCAAGTCAACGCTCGCTCTGCAGACGGATCACAACCATTCCTCGCGCGGCCGCGCGGGCCTGGTCTTCACCCAGATGGATCGCGCGGGCACGTCGGTGCTGTCGAGCCGTCTCGGCCTGAGCGTGGATGCCATCGAGGTGGAGCCGGCCGTGGATCTCAGGCGCGTCGTCGTCGACCATCTCTCCGCTGGTGGAAGGCTGGACTATCTCATCTGCGACGAAGCGCAGTTCTACACACCCGCGCAGATCGAGCAGCTTGCCGAAGTCGTGGATGAGTTTGGTATCGACGTGTATGCCTTCGGCATCACCACGGACTTCCGGACGAGGCTCTTCCCAGGCTCTGCGCGTCTCATCGAGCTCGCCGATCGTGTGGAGGTGCTGCAAGTAGCCGCGCTGTGCTGGTGCGGCCGGCGGGGCACGCATCAGGCGCGCACGGTCGCTGGGGCCATCGTGCGCGATGGGGATCAGGTCGTGGTCGGCGACGTGGACGGTGCCGGTGCCGGGCAGGTGGCCTACGAGGTTTTGTGCCGCGACCACCATCGGCGGGGGGTCACAGCCGCGCACGCGGGGCGCGAGCACCAGTCCCGCGACCCGCTGCCCTTCGAGGAGTGACGCTCAGGCGTCCGACTGGCCGGCGCCGAAGAGGATCTCGTCCCAGCGGGGCACGCTGGCCCTTCGCCCCTTGCGCGACTTCGCGCGTGTGGCCTCGCTGGGGACCGGTGTCGGCTCTGAGGACTCCGTGTCCTGCGACGGAGCGTCGGTGTCACTGATCGCATTCGTCGCCGAAGTCTCGGTCTCATCCGGCTCGGCTGTCTTGTCGACGACGGGGGCCGACTGCGGTGGCTCCTCGCGAGGCAGTGACACGGTGGAGGTCGACGAACGCAGGGGCACAACGACGTCCTCGGATGCGAGGCGATGTGAAGCAGCGTCATCGGGCTGGATGGATCGCGAGCGCGGGTCGTAGAGCCAGGTGGAGACGGGGGAGTCGTCACCGATAGCGGCCACCACTGTCCACCGCCCGTCAGGCCGGCGCCATGCGTCCCAGACGAGTGCGGCATCGCCCTTGCCGCGCACGTCGCGTTGGACAAGCGTCTCCAGGTCTTCTGTGCCGGGCCTGACCACACAGAGGCGAGCCTGCTCACTTACCCAGGCACGCTCGGCAAGCGGGGGCCCGCTGAAGCGCTCAATGGCCGACGAATCCATGCCGGATTCCTCGGCGAGCTCGGCGACCGTGGCGCCCGAGCGGAGCCGGGATTGGATCTCCCGGGGGCTCAGCGTGTTCAGGGCGGCCTCCTCGCGGCGGTGCGCACGACGTGCGTCGAGGTCAGACGTTAGCCGACGATCACTCGTTGCGGGCGTGGACCCCGTGACGCACCCGTCGATGGCCTGCGACGGCGGCGACTGCCACGAGCGCCGCTGACCCCAGGGTGACGAGGAAGCCGGCCTGGGGACCGGCCCTGTCGACGAGCCAGCCGGTCCCTGCCGCCGAGGCCGCTACCCCGAAGGCGATGGCGGAAATCGCCCACGACAGGCCCTCGGTGATCTGGGTCGGCTGGACCAGCGCCTCGACCAGGGAGAAGCCCGTGATGAGAACGGGGGAGACCGCGAGGCCTGCCAGGAGCACCAGGACGCCGAGGGCCAGGAGCGTCGGGCGCAGGAGCAGGGGCAGCGTGACGACGAGAAGGGCGATCGAGGCGACGAGGAGTTGCCGGGGCAGGCGGTCGTCGCTGGCTCCGCCGGATCGGCTGCCGAGGACGAGCGCCGAGGCCATCGAGCCGACGGCGTAGGACGCCAGGATGAGGCCGGCTATCGCGCGCTGACCTGCCTCGTCGGCCAAGGCCACGGTGGCCACGTCGACCGACCCGAAGACACCTCCGATCGCGACAAGGACGATGAGGACTGAGGGCACGCCCATGCGACGCAGCGGATGTGAACCGCGCGTGCGCTGAGTGCCACGAGCAGGCGGCTCGCTGCCCCGCTGCAGGAGGAGCAGCGTCGACCCGACGGTGACGAGAACAGCCGAAATGACGACCGGTGCCGGAGCGGACAGCGCGACAGCAAGGAAGGTGGCGAGCGGCGGGCCGATGACGAAGATGAGCTCGTCGAGCACGCCTTCGAAGGCAAACGCGGTGCGAAGACGGATGTCGGGCCCGAGTAGGTGAGCCCAGCGTGCTCGCACGAGTGCGCCGGTAGCGGGTTGGGTGGCTCCGGATACGACCGCGAGCGCCACGAGCACCAGCGGTGCCCCACCCGAGACGCAAGACCACGCCAGGAGCAGCAGCGTGATGGCGTGCACCGCGACGAGGACGCGCACCACCCTCATCTGTCCCCAGCGATCCACCGCGCGGGAGCCGAGGGGGTTGAGGAGCGCACTACTGACCGTGTACGCCGCGGCAACGACACCGGCTAGCGCGTAGGAACCGCGGAGTTCGCTGACCATGAGGACGATGCCCAGGCCCACCATCGAGATGGGAAGGCGTGCGATGAAGGCTGCTGAGGTGAATCTCGCTGCACCGGGACGGCCCAGGATGTCGCGGTAGGGACCGGCCATGCGCACGCCACGAGGCTAGTGGCACTCTGGCCGTATGGACCCTTCGACCTACGCGGTCGCTGATGACGTTGTGGATCAACTCGCCGGACTCGCTCGTCGCGCGGCGCAGAGTGCGGGAAGGCTCCTGAGGGATGAGCGCCCACGCGAGTTGCAGGTGAGCGCGAAGTCGAGTCCCACGGACGTCGTGACCCAGATGGACCGCGCAGCGGAGGAGCACCTCGCTGCTCTCATCCTGAGCGAGCGCCCGGGAGACGGGATCCTCGGTGAGGAAGGGGGC
>CAJBMR010000524.1 GCA_903954205.1 uncultured bacterium
CGATCTGGGGTTCACTGCGCTAGATGCTGACGCGCAGTTCGCGCACGTGCTCACGGCGGGCCGCGCCATCACCGCTGAATCGCTTGATCTCGACGAGGACGCTGCGGACTATCTCGGGCTGCCGGGGCTGCTGAGCCCCGAAGACATGGCGACCGTCCTCGCTTCACGCGATGCCAAACTGCGCCGTCACGTCGCAGCCGTGACCGATGAAGTGGACTTCACGCCCTCGACATGGCGCGACACGCAGGAGGTGCGCAAGGACATCCACCGGATGGTGAGCGTCCTGGCAGCACGCACGGGCAAGGCACACGGGCAGATCCACGCAGAGGTGCGCCAGGTGATCCCCGGTGCCCCGACGGCGGTCGCCGACTACGACACGCTCGTGGCGCGCCACGATCACCTGATGACGCTGGTCGTCTAGGTGCTGGCGTGCACCTCGTCGGCGGCCCGGAGCCCGCTGCGTAGAGCACCTTCCATGAGCCCGGCCCACTCACCTGCCGTGTGCTCGCCCGCGAAGTGCACGCGCCCGATGGGTGCGCCGATGATCTCCGCGTCATCGGGTCGGCTCACCGCACCGAGACCGGAGTAGGCGAACGTCGCCCAGGGGTCGTCATCCCATGTGCTGAGGAGCGCGCCGTCGGATGCAAGTGCGAGGTCGGGTCGCAGTGCTCCCACGGCGTCCAGCCACGTCGACGCACCGCGCGCGACGTCCAGCCCCGCGAGTGCTGCGGCGGAGCCAGAGAAGCAGTGCACCACCGGCTGGATCTCACCGCTGTCGTCGCTGGCGGTCCAGCACCAGAACCGTCGAGCGACATCGAGTACTGCGCTCGCTGGTGGACGGCTACTCAGCGGCGCATGGAGTTTGGCCGCGTGTCCGCGCACCATGCGCGTCATGGCCTCGCGCTGGAGATCCGGCATGCCGGGCTGTAGGTCGAATTCCTCGAGCAGGGGCAGCGGGATGGCGATGACCACCGCGTCAGCGTCGATGCTTGCACCCTGCACGTCGACCCGCACGCCCTCGGGCGTGGTGCGCACCGCTGATGCCGGTGTCTGCAGCCGCACACGATCGCCCAGGTGAGCAGCCAGGGCCAGCGCGATCCCCTGGTTGCCTCCGGCGACCCGAGCGGTGGGCAAAGGCTGTACCGATGCGACGGCGTCCAGCAGGATGTGACACGAGAGCAGGTCCTCGGATGCCGCCCAGCTGATGGCGGCGCGTGCGGCGAGCGCCTCGGCCGCAGCAGACCCGGGCAGGTGTTGATCGAGGAACGCCCGCAGGGACACGCGGGAGTCCGTCGCCTCCGCAGCGGGTCGCATCGCGCTCGCCACCGCCGCGACCTCTTCCGCGGTGACGGGTGACGAGGTGTGGCGTGGCTCGCGGACGTAGTAGGACATCCCCGAAGGTGCGAGACCAAGGTTGAAGCGCTCCGCCGTCTCCCGCAGGACGTCGTAACCGCTCAACACGAATTCCGCCCCCCGCTCGACGACGGTTTGCGGGTGGCCGGGGATCAGCTCCTGGGACCACACGCGGCCGCCCACCCGATCCCGGGCCTCGAGCACCGTGACGTCATGGCCGAGCGTGACGAGGCGATCGGCACAGGCGAGCCCGGCGAAGCCAGCCCCGATCACCACGATGCGCACGGCCCTAGCCTGCCCGATGGGCGGTGCGGCTGCCGACACCACCGGGAGGGTGATGATTGGGTAGGGGGATGGTCACGCCGGACACCCCTGTCGCGCATGAGCGTCGACCCCTGCTGGCGGTGGTCATCGCCGCCCTCGTGGGTCTCATCCTCGGCTACGCCGCCCTCCTCATCGTCAATGCCGGCATCGCACTCGTGTGGGAGACCATCCCGGAGATGTGGGGCACGACGCCCGCCTGGTACGTCATCGGAGTCCTGGTCCTCGCCGCCGTCCTCGTTTACGTCATCCGCACGCATGTGGGCGACGCGGGCCATGCGCCCCTCGGCGGCATCGCGATAAGCCCATTGACGCCGCGGGAGTACGTCGGCGTGATCCTCGCGATCCTCGCTTCTCTCCTTGGAGGAGTTGTGCTCGGGCCCGAGGTCGCTCTCGTCGCCACCGGATCTGTGGTCGGCACCGTCATCGCAAAGCGCATGCGCTTCACCGAGCCCGAGGACGCAAAGAAGATCGTGGGCGCCGGTGCGCTGGGCGCCATCCTCGCGCTCTTCATCGGTCCTGTGCTCGCCGGCTCCCTCTCGCTCGATGGCGCACCAGATGCCGTGGAGTTGGACCAGTTGGCGTGGGCGATCGTGGTCGCGATCATCGCGACGCTGGCGGTCGCCATCGCGCGGGTGGTGGCCGCGCTGCTCGCTCGGGTGGCCGGCTCAGGCCCACACCTGGGTGTCCTCGTCGGTGCCTCGCTCGTCATTGCCGGCTCAGCGCTCGCCGTGCAGTACTTCACCGGCGAGTCAGTCCTCTTCGTCGTGACCTCCGGCGAGGAGATGATCACAGAACTCCCGACACTCACGAGTGTGTCGACCGTGGCGCTCGTCCTCGCCTTCAAAGCCTTGGCCTACGCCGTCTCGCTCGGCGCAGGCTTCCGCGGTGGACCCTTCTTCCCGGCAATGTTTGTCGGGGCGACGGCGGGGCTGCTCGCGGCAGTCGCTCTGCCGAGTGGTCCCTCGATCTCGGCCGCCATGGTGGTGGGAGTGGTGGCTGCCGTGATCGCGACGGCTCCGATGAAGTGGCCGATCGCCATCGTGCTGGGCATCGTCATCGGGTTCGTCATGGGCACCTGGACCCTGGTGCCCGCCGCCCTGGTCGGAGCGGTGGTCGCGCGGGCGATCCCGCGCTGGGCTGACCGGATGACGCCATCTCGTGTCGATGCAGCGCACTAGCCCGGGACGGGCTCGTCAGCTCAGTTGGGCTCGTCGGCGACCTGAATGTCGAAACTGACGTCTTCTCCCTCGACGGTCTCGACCGTGATGGTGACGTCATAGGTATTGCCGACCGCGGCGTCACCGATGACGCAGACGATGGAGGCGCCGACCTCCGCGGGCAGATCAGACGGACATTCGAGGGGCGGCATCTCGTCGAGCGGCACGCCCTGGCCCTCAGCGAGTGCAGCGGTGGCCTTCTGCTCCACTTCGGTCGCCGACAGTGAAGGGGTGCCCACGGTCATGGTGCACGCCGAAATGAGGAGGGCCGACGTCACTGCCGTGGTAGCCAAGAGAAAGCGCATGCCGTCACGGTAGGTGGTGTCGAGTGCGTGGACGACCGCTCATGGTCAATTGCTCGGACAGCTCTCGGTCAGCGTGCATCTCGGGTATCTCGGGAAATGGATGCGGGCAAGGTGGCCATGAGGCCACCTTGCCCGCATCGATCCGATAACCACGACGGGTATGACTGCCCGGCGCGTCATCGTGCTTCTCCCGACAGGAGAGGTGTTACGGCGTTTCGGGTGCGAAGGCCCACGGCTTGACGGAGCTGCCCACCTTGGCAACGCCGATGAGGGCACCGTCGTAGACGGAGTTGTTGGTGGTGACTCCCTTGGCTCCGGGAACGCTCACCAACTGCCAGGTCGGCGTACCGAAGGCGCTCGTGGGTCCCGCGGTGCGCGCGACCGTGGCGACTGCCGCGACCGCGCCGTTCTTGCCGTACGTCGTGGTCACGGGCAGCTGGTAGCTGCCGCTCCCGTTGCCCCAGATGCCCTCGAAGTGGGTGAGCGGGCTCGTGGCCTTCTTCGGCAGGATGCCCTTGGGGAAGGCGAAGGTCTTGATGTTGCTGAAGGTCCCCGTCGCCGAGTTGTAGTCGATAAGCGTGGCGATGCCGATGGGATCGCCGTCGCTGCCGCTGGTCGCGGCCGGCTTCGAGAGTCCCTGGCCACCGGAGATGGTGTAGCTGCTGCCGCCGTTCCACCAGATCCCGTAGGCGGTGTGGGTCAGCGAGCGGGAGGCCTTCGGGTATTTGATGGGCGTCTGCTCACCTGTGGCGGGGTCGTAGATGAAGGCATAACCGGCGGGGTTCCCGCACTACCCCCTATGAACTCGGTGTGACGGGGAACTGCTTCGCGGTGCCGTCAGCCCACGGCTGCATCGTGGGGCTGAGACGCTTGAGGACGCGCTGGGCGTTGAGCAGTCCCTGCATCTCCTGCTGCACGTCGGCATAGTCGGGGTTGCCATTGAGATTCGTCATCTCAGTCGGGTCAACCGTGACGTTGTAGAGCTCGAACTGATCGGCGGGGGGAGCAACCTGACCCGACGTCGGATTCGGTGCCTTCACGGTTGTCGTCGCGATCTTGCGACCAGGCCGGTTCTGGAGGCCTTCGACGATCGTGAACACGTCTTGGACGTTGGGGGAGGTCCACAGGGCAGGGTTGTCCCAGTAGCGATTGAGTTTCCAGCGCTCCTGGGCTCCGTCGGTGCCCGTGGGCAGGTAGGCAACGACGGTCTCGACGCTCGCGGGCTGCACCACCGGGGGGTAGGCGAGCCCGGTGAAGGAGACAGACTGAGCTCCGCGGAAGATCTGGTCGTCGGTCATGAAGTAGATCGGCTCGTCGCGCATCGACTCGACGTCCTGCTCGCCCAGGAGCACTCCGGAGAGGTCTCGGCCTACGAGGCGACGCACCTGAAGGTGCGAGGAGTTGAGATCCCGCGCGATGGCTGCCTGGTCGAGTCCGGCAAGGCCCAGCAGAGTGGGCAGGATATCGGCGTGGCTGGTGAGCACGTCGGAGGTCACGCCCTCGGGGAAGAGAACCGGGTTATGCAGGATGAAGGGCACGCGCAGCATCTCGTCGTAGCCGTTGTGCCACTTCTGGAACATCCCGCCGTGCGCTCCGAGCACGTCGCCGTGATCGGATATGTAGACCACGATGGTGTTGCGATAGGTCTCGGGATCAGAGGCGAGTGCCTGCATGACGGAGCCGACATGGCGGTCGACTTCCTTCTGCAACTGATAGTAGAACCGGTGGTAGGCAGTGTTGTTGTTGAGCGGCTGGAAGCCCTGCCCGTAGAGGCTGACGAAACTTGCCTGAGCATCCGGCTTCGTCGAAAGGTCTTCACTGGCCGAGGCGCCGTAGGCGGACGTGAAGAGATCACGCGGCACATTGGATCCCACGAGCTGGTCGGTAAGGTAGAAGGAGCCGGGCTGGCCCGAGGCGTCGCTGGCGAGCGTGAGTTGCCCCCACAGCGTGATGTCGTGCGGATTGACGAAGGAGGCGACCATGAGCCATGGCTTGCGAGAGCCGCGCAGCGCCGTGATCTGGTCCACGCTGAGTTCGGCGTAGACCTCGTCGCGCCCCTTCCCGCCGGGGCCGGCAGATGATCCCGAGTTGAGCGGGTTGCTCCCGTGGGGCTCGGGCCCGATGAATCCGGTGAAGCCGTACTGCTCGAGCATGCCGGACTCGAGGTAGAGGTCCTCGAGATATTCGTTGCGGCTGCCGTTGTCGTTGTACGACGGCACGGGATTGTAGGTGCCCGGCTGGTAGAGGTCAGCGTCGGAGACGTGCCACTTGCCCTTGCAGTACGTGTCGTATCCGGCGGCCCGGAACCAGTTGCCCAGGGTCGGGACAGTTGCAGGCTCAAGCCAGTAGAGGTCCTCCTCGATGGATGCCTTCGCCGATCCTGATGTCTGCGACACGCCATGGAGCGAGGGGTACTGGCCGGTGAAGATCGAGGCGCGGCTCGGCTGGCACGCGGTGGACATGATGTGGTGGTGAGTGAACTCGAATGCCTTGCGACGGAGGAACTCCTGTGTCGGCAGGTTGGTCTTGCGCCACGCCTTGAGTGCATCGCTCTCGTAGACGGGCGCGTATCGCTGCTCGTCGACGACAACGATCAGGAAGTTGGGGCGCTTGCGCAGTCGACCCCTCGGGCTGAAGGGACGCCGCTTGGCGGCCGCCCCGGCAGAGCCCGCGGTGCTTGCGCCGACGGCCACGGCGCCCGCCGCAACGCCGGCCGCCTGCAGGAGTCGACGCCTGCTCAGGCCCGAGTTGGTGTCCGATGCCATATCAGGTTCCCTTGCCCTTGAGAGTGACGCGCCCTGTGAAGAGGTTGTAGTAGAGCGTGTAGTCGAAGTAGAAGGAATTGCCGGTGTTGATGAGCGGGTCGCCGTTCGGGATCACGTTGACGAGGTTGAGTGAGGCTCTCGACCCGGCTGCGAAGGAGTGCCCGATGAAGGCGGCGCCCGGTGCGGCCAGGGTGACGTCGGTGCCCGTCGTGAGGTAGCCGCGCTTGTCAGTGGGCAGGTCGGCGAACTCATCGCCCTTGACGCGCATGAGGGTGAAGGCCGCATCAAACCACGTGGCAACGCAGTCCTCCTGGCCCCCGGCGAAGGTCCAGCACCCGGTGGCCGCCTGGTCGTTCCAGAGTGGGGCGCCCACGCTATTCGTGCCGATGTAGGGGAGGGGGAAGGTCATGAGCGAATCCGCGGGTGTCTGGGCACCGAACACGACGGCACCGAGTTTCCCCTTCATGCGCGAGAAGTGGATGCTCCACTGGCGCCCGAGGTCGCCGGGCAGCGCGGTGAAGGGATTGACCATGGTCGCACCGCCCTTGGTACCCACGCCCATGAGGCCGTAGACACCCATGTCGGTCCACTGCTTGAGGTATTTGTTGGGCGTGTTGCTGTAGATGAACGGAATCGCCTCGGTC
>CAJBMR010000525.1 GCA_903954205.1 uncultured bacterium
GTCGCCGGCATGGCTGCCGCGGCCGCGGCGCCCGCCGTGGCACCGGCGGCGAGGCCGAGGAAGGTACGTCGACGCAGGGGCGGAATCTCAGTCATGACCTGTAGGTATCACACATCGGACACGGGGTCGAAGAATCACGCCACATAGCGACGCTCCCCTGAGGCCGGCCCGAGAGGCACGTCTGGCAAAGTAGGCCGCTCGCCGTCTGCAAGACGGCACGGTTCGGGAGGTGACGATGGGCGCGCTCCTTGCCCTCGTCTCCAGCGTGGCGTGGGGGGCAGCCGACGTGGCTGGCGGCCTCGGCGCCCGACGGGTCGGCAGCGTGCGGGTCATCGCCGTCAACTACCCCGCCGGCGCGATCATCCTTACCCTCTTCGCGGTCTTCATCGTGCCGGGGGCGATCGACCGTGACGTGATCCTGCTCTCGATCGTCACCGCAATCTTCGGCACCCTGGGCATGATCTTGATCTACGCCGCCCTCGCTGTCGGGCCCATGGGAATCGTCTCGCCGCTCACCGCGATCGGCGGTGCCGCGATCCCCGTCATCGCCGGTGTGGTGCGCGGTGAGCCCCTGACCCTCCTCTTCGCATTGGGTGCCCTTCTCGCGCTGGGCGCCGTCGTGCTGGTGAGCCGCGAGACCAGGCCGCATGCGCGCATCACCCGGCGTGCCTTGCTCCTGTCCGCGGGAGCCGGCCTCGCGATCGGCTTCTTCCTCACCGCGCTCGGGATCGCCCCGGAGGGCTCGGGAGTCTGGGCCGCCACACTGAGCCGATGGTGGTCGACGCTCGGGATGATCATCGTGACCATCGTCTTGATCTCACGCAGTGGCCTGGGGAAGTGGCGCCCCTACCCCTGGCTCTTCGCCATCGGGGCAGGCGCCCTTGATGCTCTCGCCAACGGCCTCTTCCAACTCGCGGGGCAGGATGGCGAGCTGGCCGTTGTCGCCGTGATCGGCTCGCTCTACCCGGCGACGACCCTGCTCATCGCCCACTTCCTCCTCAAGGAGCGGATGTCGGGCGTCCAGTGGGCCGGCGTCGCGCTTGCCCTCGGCGCCGTCGTCGCCCTCACGGTCTAGTGGCCGCCAGAGCCTGTGCACTCGCGTCGAGGATCGATGCGATGTCCGCATCGTCGATCCCGCGATGCGTCACCGCGCGCACCTGTCCGTGGGGGTAGGCGACCATGCCGACACCCCGCTCGCGCAGGGCGGTGAGGTACGCCGTGCGCCGCTCCGCGCCTCCGGTGACCGTGAAGAGCACGAAGTTGGTCGTGACGCGCTCGGGATCGAGCAGGGTGCCTTCGGGCTGCGCGAGATGCCCGGGCGTGATGATGCCCTCCTGCTCACGGAGGCCCTCGGCAAGCGTCCTCGCGCGACGGTGATCCTCAGCGAGACGCTGCACCGTCCCCTCCGGGCCGTCCTGCAGCGCGACGAGACCCGCGGCGGCCAGGATGCCCGCCTGTCGCAGGCCGCCACCGAGCAGCTTGCGGGCGCGACGTGCGCGCCAGATGAAGTCCGCCGATCCGACGACCACGCTGCCGACGGGTGCGCAGAGGCCCTTGCTCAGGCAGAACGTCACCGAGTCCGCATCGCGCACGAGCTCAGCGACGGGCAGATCCAGCGCCACGGCAGCATTGAAGAGCCGTGCACCATCCACATGGATCGGCAGCCCCGGGGGAAGCGCCGCACGCAGCCGCGCGACGTAATCCGGTGCGATCGGTCGGCTCATCGTGTGCGCGTGGCAGTTCTCGACGACGACCAGGCTGGTGATCGGGCAGTGCGGATCACTCGAGTCCTGGATCGCGTCAAGAACGGCTTCGATAGGCATCTCGCCATCGGGGGTCTCGGCGATCGGGCGCAGGCCCGCACCGACGACGACCGCGTAGTTGGCCGCTTCGTCGTTGAAGATGTGCGACTCCGATGGCGAGATGACCTCGCCACCGCGAGGCACGTGTGCCATCAGGCTGACGAGATTGCCCATGGTCCCGGAGGGCACGAAGAGCGCAGCCTCCTTGCCCAGAAGTGCCGCCGCTCGCCCCTCAAGCGCGAGGATGGTGGGGTCATCACCGAAGACGTCGTCGCCGACGGGCGCCTCGGCCATGGCGCTGCGCATCGCGGGAGTCGGGTGCGTGACGGTGTCGGAGCGCACGTCGATCGCGGGTGCGACGGGGCCCTGCGGAGCGGCGTACGACATGGGCCGACCCTAGTCGCAGACGGTGCCGGGCTCAGGCAGCGCACCGTCGAGGAGGAAGGCATCCACCGCCTCATCAGTGCAGCCCGAGCCCTCCCGGTAGCCCGTGTGCCCATCGCCGTCGCGCACAAGCAGCACCGCGTCGCCTAGCTGGGCCACGAGCAGCTCGGCCCATGCGAACGGCGTAGCCGGATCATGAGTGGTGGCCACGACGAGGACGGTCGGCGCCGGACCCACAGGTGCCGCAGGTGCGATGGCCTGTGTCGCAGCGCAGGGCAGATTGCCCCAGGCGAGGTACTCACCGAGGAAGGGTGCGGCGGCGGACAGTCGATCGATCGATTGCTCGATATCGGCAGGCGCAGCGCGGTCACGGCATGAGATCGCATAGAACGCATCGAACGCGTTGTCACGGTAGGAGCCGTCGGACTCGCGCCCACTGCGCTCGTCGAGCATGCGCTGGAGTGGGGTGCCATCGCCAGCTGCGAGCGACGCGAGGGCATCACGCAACTGCGGGCGATCATCGACCCGATAAAGCGACATCAGGATCGCGTAGGTAGCTGCAGCCTCGGTCAAAGGACGTTGAGGATCGCTCGTGGACGCGGGAGCGACATCGAGTCCGTCGAGAAGTGCGCGGAGGCGTGCCATCCCCACCGCCGAATCGGGATCGTCGCCCAGCGGGCAGTCGCCCTCGTCCGCGCAGTACTCCACGAAGCGACGTAGCGAGTCCTCGAAGCCCCGCGCCTGGCCGAGCGTCAATTCCTCGGCGTCCAGATCCGCCGGCAGCGGGCCATCCAGCACGAAGCGGCCGACGCGCTCGGGGAAGAGCGCGGCGTACGTCGCACCCAGATGCGTGCCATAGGAGACACCCAGGTAGTCCAGCCGCTCCTGGCCGAGAGCAGCTCGCAATACATCGAGGTCGCGTGCGGCGTCGGCAGTAGACATGTGGTCTAGAAGTCCGTCGACGGGTGCCGTGCAGTCGAGCAGCGTGCTCGCACTCTCCAGTGCGGTCACTTCGGAGGGCTCGTCGGGGGTGCTGTCGACATAGATCAGCGCGTCAAAGGCAGCGTCGTCAGCGCAGTCCACCGGCGCGGACCCCCCGACTCCACGCGGATCGAAGCCCACGACGTCGAAGGACCCGTGCACCGCGTCCGTGACGATCGCGGACGTGGCCCGGGCGTACTCGCGGCCGCTGGAGCCGGGCCCGCCGGGGTTGACGACCAGGGAGCCACGCGGCTCCCCCGCGGCGGGGCTGCGCAGCACCGCGATGTCGAGAGTCGGTCCACCGGGATCGGCGTAGTCGACCGGCACCTCCAGCGACGCGCACTCGTATCCCTCGCAGTCGGTCCAGGCGAGTTGCTGCCCGTAGAACCGCGCGAGATCGGGCGCGGGGGCAGAGGGCGTGTAGGTGGGCGTCGGGACGGGAGTCGATGACGCCTGAGCGCAGGCGGCGAGGGTCATGGCCACGGCCGCGAGGATCCCCATTCGCCTGCCCATGCCACGCACACGTTGAGGCTACGTGCGCAGCAGGCGCGGATGCCATGCGGGGCGGGCGCGGCGTAACGTGGAGGCATGGCCAGCGACCGCGATCAGTTCGCCCGCGTCGTGCAGGCCGGCATTTCCCGTGGCATGGATGTCGTGGATGCCTGGAGGCAGGCACGGGCGCAACGCCCCAGTGCCCAGGCTCGGGCCCTGCAGGCCGAGCACGATCGGCGTCTTGCCGAGCAGCAGCGTGCCCTAAGGCGACATCAGCGTCGCCAGCGCACCCTCGACAACGAGGTCACCGGAGGTGTGGCCGTGGCGGGGATCGCAGGCACCCTGGGCGTGCTCGACATCATCATCGAGAGCACGGCGGCGACCGCCGGGGTCTACGGCCCCGCATGGATGTGGGTTGCCCTCGCCGCTGGCGGTGGCGTCGTCGCCGCAGTGGCACGTCGCAAGCGCGCGCAACTCCCGCCCGCCCCGCGCGTCGACGCCATCCCATCCGCACCCGCAGCCATCCCCGCCCACGCGATCGGTGCCGAGCAGGCGCAGAGACTCACCTCGCTGCGACTGCAACTCGCGCAGGTCATCCCTGCAATCGAGCGACTGCACCCCGACGCTGCCGCCGACCTACGTCGCGCCGACCTCGAGGCCGCGCCACAACTTCACGCACTCGTCGATCGACTCGTCGTGCTCCACGGCATCCGCATCGAGATGGCCGGCACTCAGGCAGAAGCCGCCGCTACGTCGGCCGCTGTGGAAGTGCGCGAAAGACTCACCACCGGCTGCGCGACGTACGAGCGCCTCATCGCGGCCTCGGCGACGATGCTCGCCGCCCCGGACATCGCGCGCGGCACCGACGAGGTCCTCACTCCTGCGCTCGAGGGACTCACCGCCTACACGCACGGCCTCAAGCGCGCCGCGAACTCCTAGCGGACCCGGACGAGCGGGTCCTTGACCTCCACCAGCATCGACTCGAGCACCAGCGGCAACGCACCGTTAGCCTCCACCGCCAGTCGACCGCGCTCGATCGCGTCCAGGCGCCGACCCGTGTCTGCCGCGGTGCTGGCGGAGGCCTCCTGGGTGAGCTGAGTCCGCATCTCGTCGTTGACCAGCGGCACACCCGCATCCACCTGCAGTACGAGCACGTCACGGTAGAAGGTGAGCAGGTCGACAAGGGCACGATCGAGCTGATCACGCACCGTCCTCTTACGCCTACTCGCTTGCACGCGTCGGAGGTCCTTCAGCGCACGCTCAGCTAACTTGTCGAATCGTGCCTTGGTCACACCTTCCGCACCGACGCCGTAGGCCCGCATC
This sequence comes from uncultured bacterium, assembly GCA_903954205.1. Taxonomy (GTDB): domain Bacteria; phylum Actinomycetota; class Actinomycetes; order S36-B12; family S36-B12; genus Mxb001. Next base: position 4,983 of record CAJBMR010000525.1, read on the forward strand.
AGTGACTCCTCCTCGGCGGCGTCGAGCGCGTCGGTGATGCTGGCAGCATCCTCCGTCGCCATGGCGAGGAGCTCCTCCGCGGCGACGAAGCAGGAACTCAGGTCGCGGAGCCCTCCGGGGATCCGCAGGACCTCCTGGCGGCGGCGGCGCGCCTCTTCATCGACGGCCAGTGCGCGAGCCCGGCCGATGTGACCCTGCGAGGCACGGGCCGCGAAGGCTGCCATGGCCGGATCGACGCCGTAGCGCTCACGCAGAGCCTCGGCGACCTCGCCCGTCGACGGGGTGCGGAGGTGGACGGAGCGCGTGCGCGATCGGATGGTGGGGAGGACATCCTCGGGACTCGGGGCACACAGCAGCCACACGAGATGGGGAGGCGGCTCCTCGAGCACCTTGAGCAGCATGTTGGCCGCCGCTGGCGTGAGACGGTCTCCATCCTCGATGACGACGATGTGCCAGGGGGCATCAGCGGGTACGAGGAACGCCCTCTTGATGAGTTCCTCAGCATCGTCCACGCCATAGCTCAGCGTCTCGGACCGGACCAGATCCACATCGGGATGAGAGCCGGCGATCGCAGCGGTGCAGATCGAGCAGGTCCCACAACCGTGGTCAGGGCACTGCAGCGCAGCAGCGAAGGCCACCGCGGCCGTGGAGCGCCCTGATCCCGGAGGTCCGGTGATGAGCCAGGCGTGCGTCATCGCCTCGGGGTCGCTGGCAGCGTGGGCAAGCTCATCGACGACGGCGTCCTGGCCGATGAGGGAGTCCCACACTGACGTCACGGGTCACCCACGAGATCGCTCACGACCGTGGCGATCTCAACGGCGAGATCCTCCACCGGGCGCGTGCCATCGAGGACGAGGTAGCGATCAGGCGCGGCCGCGGCGATTTCGAGGAAGGCCTGCCGCACCCGACGGTGCCACTCGACGGGTTCGGACTCCAAACGATCCGGACCCACCACGCGGGCCAGGCCCACGGCAGGATCGACGTCGAGCACGATGGTGAGATCGGGCACCAGCCCGCCGGTCGCCCACAGGCTGAGATCGGCGACGCGCTCGGCGCCGAGATCACGCGCGACGCCCTGGTAGGCGACGGATGAGTCGAGGTAGCGGTCGCTGATGACGATGTCGCCTGCCGCAAGCGCAGGTCGGATCACCCGGGCCGCGTGATCGCCGCGGGCAGCAGCAAAGAGGAGTGCCTCTGCGCGGTCATCGAGACCCGTGTTGGCCGGATCGAGCAAGACCGCTCGGATGGCTTCGGCCGCAGGGGTGCCGCCTGGCTCACGGGTACGCCGCACGCTGTGACCTCGCGCCTCGAGGTAGTCGGCGAGGGCGCGGGACTGGGTCGACTTGCCCGCCCCCTCACCACCCTCGAAGACGATGAAGGGCGCACGGGTCACGCCGGAGAGCCTACGCGTGGCTAGGCATCAGCCGGCTGCGGCTGGGCCATCAGTGCCGCTGTCGTCAGGCTGGGCTGAGCCTTCTTCGCCGCACCCTTCTTGGCGGGTGCCTTCTTGGCAGCCTTCTTGGCAGCAGCCTTCTTGGCGGGTGCCTTCTTGGCCGCAGCCTTCTTAGCGGGTGCCTTTTTGGCGGCCTTCTTCGCGGTGCGCTTCACCGGACCTCGGGCGCGACGATCAGCGAGGAGCTCAAAGGCACGTGCCGGGTCGATGGTTTCGGGATCATCATCACGGCGTAGTGAGGCATTGGTTTCACCGTCGGTGACGTAGGGGCCGAAGCGGCCCTCCTTGAGCACCACCGGACGGCCCGACACCGGGTCATCCCCGAGTTCCTTCAGCGGCGGAGCAGATGCGGCACCGCGCCTCTGCTTGGGCTGGGCGTAGAGGGCGAGTGCCTCCTCCACCGTCACCGTGAAGATGGACTCCTCGGTCGACAGTGAGCGCGAATCCTTGGCCTTGAGCAGGTACGGCCCGTAGCGGCCGTTCTGCGCCGTGATCTCGACACCGTCGGCAGGGTCGACACCCACCACGCGCGGCAGCGAGATCAGGCGGAGCGCATCTTCGAGCGTGACCGTGTCGAGCGACATCGACTTCAGCAGAGATCCTGTGCGCGGCCTCGCCGACTTCGGGGCGTCCTCCGCGAGCACCTCGGACACGTAGGGTCCATATCGGCCCGACCTGGCTACGATCGCCAGCCCTGACTCCGGATCGACACCGAGTTCGCGCTCCCCGGACGGCTGCGCCAGAAGCTCCTCAGCCTTCTCCGCGTTGAGCTCGTCGGGAGCGAGGTCATCGGGGATCGACGCGCGTTCTTCGCCACGCTCGACGAACGCGCCGTACCGGCCGACACGCACGACTGCATCGGTGCCATTGATGGGGAAGGTCGACAGCATGCGCGCGTCGATCGCCCCGAGATCGGTCGTGAGATCCAAGACACCGCGGAAGGGGCCCGTGTCAGTCTCGCCACCGCGCCAGAACGTCTCCAGCTGAGCCTCGCGACCCGCCTCACCGTTGGCGATCGCGTCGAGGTACTCCTCCATACGCGCCGTAAATCGATAGTCGACCAGCTCGCTGAAGTGCTCCTCCAGCAGCCGGATAACGGCGAAGGCGAGGAAGGACGGCACGAGAGCCGACCCCTTCTTCCACACATATCCGCGGTCAACGATCGTGCCCATGATCGCGGCGTACGTCGAGGGGCGCCCGATGCCGAGCTCCTCGAGCTTGGCGGTGAGCGATGCCTCAGTGAATCGGGCCGGCGGATTCGTGCTGTGCCCGTCGGCCTCCATGTTCGTGGCAGCGAGTGACTGACCTTCACGCAGGACCGGCAGCACGCGCTCGGACTCGTCGTCCGAGTCCTCCTCACGGGTGTCCTCGTACGCCGCCTTGAATCCTGCAAACAGCGTCACCGTGCCCGAGGCCGTGAATTCCACGTCGCGCCCGTCAGAGGAGACCGCCCCGATGGTGACCGTCGTCGTAGCGACGCGGGCGTCAGCCATCTGGGAAGCCAGCGTGCGCTTCCAGACGAGGTCGTAGAGGGCGAACTCATCAGCGCTCAACTCGCGCTGCACCTCACCCGGGGTCCGGAAGGAGTCGCCCGCGGGACGGATCGCCTCATGTGCTTCCTGAGCGTTCTTCACCTTGCGGTCATACCGACGCGGAGCGTCGGCCACGTGATCGTGACCGTAGAGCTCGGCGGCCTGGGAGCGAGCCGCAGTGACGGCTGTCTCGGACAGCGTCGTGGAGTCGGTGCGCATGTAGGTGATGTAGCCGCGCTCGTAGAGACCCTGGGCGACGCGCATGGTGCGCTGGGCATTCCAGCGGAAGCGTCGCGAGGCCTCCTGCTGCAGGGTGGATGTCATGAAGGGGGCCTTGGGGCTGCGCTTGCCCGGCTTCTCGACAACCGAACGGACGGTGTAGTCGACGCCTTCAAGAGCGGTGGCGAGCGCTCGGGCTGCTGACTCATCGACCACCACGCAGTCGCGTCCGGTGAGGCGGCCCTGCTCGTCAAAATCACGTCCGGTCGCGAGGCGCTTGCCCTCAACGAGATTGAGGCGGGCGGAGAAGGAACCCGGATCGAATGTGCCAGTCAGGTCCCAGTACGACGCGGAGACGAAGGCGATGCGCTCGCGTTCGCGATCCACCACGAGGCGCACAGCGACGGACTGCACTCGACCGGCTGACCGCGCATCGCGACCGATCTTCTTCCACAGCACCTCTGAGACCGGGTAGCCGTAGAGGCGGTCGACGATGCGGCGTGTCTCCTGCGCGTCCACGAGCTTCATGTCGAGTTCGCGTGTCTGCTCGAGCGCGTCGGAAATCGCGTGCTCGGTGATCTCGTGGAAGACCATGCGACGCACGGGAATCTTGGGCTTGAGCACTTCGAGGAGATGCCAGGCGATGGCCTCGCCCTCGCGGTCCTCGTCTGTCGCGAGGAGCAACTCGGATGCGCCCTTGAGCTCCTGCTTCAGTTCGGCGATGGTCGACTTCTTGTTTGCGTGGACGACATAGAAGGGGATGAAGCCCTCGTCGGTGTTGACGGCGTACTTGGACCAGGGCTCCTTGCGCAGCCCCTCGGGAAGTTCCGACGCCTTGCTGGCCAGGTCGCGCACGTGGCCGACGGATGCCTTCACGCGGAAGTCGCGGCTGCCCCGACCATTGAGGTAGCCCTCGATCGTCTTGGCCTTCGCCGGCGACTCGACGATGACGAGCACACGCTCCGCAGCCACTTCCGCTCCTGTCTTCCGCCTCGCGCCTCATGGACCCTGCCCCGCCGTGGGACTGACGGGGCCGTTGGGGAGTCTGCGCAGCCCGGGGGTGCCGCTGTCAAATGCCACCCGCCTTGCCCGGGCCCACCCCCTACGGGGGTGAGCGCCGGGAGGACTGTCCCGCTATGCGGGAAGACTATGCGGCGGGGGCGCTGACCTGCTCCTCGCCCACCGCGATGGGCCGGCGCTTGGAGACCACCACGGACACCACGATGATGAGCGTGGCGCCGATCGCGATCGCCCACCGCAGCGCGGTGTTGGCACCCTCGCCGATGCTCATGGCCACGACCGCGGGCGCGATGAGCAGCGCCACGAGGTTCATCACCTTGATGAGCGGGTTGATCGCAGGGCCAGCGGTGTCCTTGAAGGGATCGCCGACCGTGTCGCCGATGACGGTTGCCGAGTGAGCCTCAGAGCCCTTGCCACCGAAGTGACCATCCTCGACGTACTTCTTGGCGTTATCCCAGGCACCACCGGAGTTGGAGAGGAAGACCGCCATGAGCACGCCCGTGGCGATCGTGCCGGCGAGGTAGGCACCGAGTGCGCCCACACCGAGGCCAAAGCCGACCGCGATCGGAGCGAGCACAGCGAGCAGACCCGGTGTGATGAGCTCACGCAGCGAGTCGCGCGTGACGATGTCGACGACCTTGCCGTACTCCGGCTTCTCCGTGCCCTCCATGATCCCGGGGTGCTCGCGGAACTGGCGGCGCACCTCGAAGATGACCGCGCCCGCCGCACGTGACACGGCGTTGATCGCGAGGCCGGAGAACAAGAAGACGACGGACGCGCCGATGATGAGGCCGACCAGGTTGGACGGATTGGCGACGTCGAGCACGCCCGAGTACTGGAGCAGATCGGAGATGCTGCGGATCGACTCACCCGCGGACGCCCCCGTACTGACGGTCGCGCCGACGACGGCGTCGCGGAAGGCGCCGAAGAGTGCGGTCGCGGCGAGCACGGCAGTCGCGATCGCGATGCCCTTGGTGATGGCCTTGGTGGAGTTGCCCACCGCATCGAGGCGAGTGAGCACCGCCGCGCCCTCACCCTCGACATCACCGGACATCTCAGCGATGCCCTGGGCGTTGTCGGAGACCGGGCCGAAGGTGTCCATCGACACGATCACGCCGACGGTGGTGAGCAGACCGGTGCCGGCCAGCGCGATCGCGAAGAGGCCCAGGATCACGACACCGCCACCGAGCAGGTATGCGCCGTAGACGGCGGCGCCGATGAGCAGGGCCGAGTAGACCGCGGACTCGAGACCGAGCGAGATGCCGGACAGAATGACGGTGGCCGGGCCGGTGAGCGAGCTCTTGGCGACATCGTCGACCGGACGACGGTTGGTCTCGGTGAAGTACGCCGTGAGCTGCTGGATCACCGCGGCAAGGATGATGCCGATGAAGACTGCGCCGATGACGTAGAAGCGCGGATCGATGGGATCGCCCTCACCGAGCGTCTCGGCTGCGAGGCCGCCGATCGAGGTGATCTCACTCCAGGACGCCGGGACGAAGAAGAAGATTGCGGCAACAACCAGGATCGCCGAGATGACCGCCGAGATGAAGAACCCTCGGTTGATCGCGCTCATGCCGGAGCGATCGCTCGCACGCGGGGAGACCGCGAAGATGCCGATGACGGCGGTGACGACGCCGATCGCGGGGATCACGAGCGGGAGGACGAGGCCGAGCTCGCCGAAGGCCGCCTTGCCGAGGATGAGTGCGGCGACGAGCGTGACGGCGTAGGACTCGAAGAGGTCGGCGGCCATGCCCGCGCAGTCGCCCACGTTGTCGCCGACGTTGTCGGCGATGGTGGCTGCGTTGCGGGGATCGTCCTCGGGGATGCCCTGCTCGACCTTGCCCACGAGGTCGGCGCCCACGTCGGCTGCCTTGGTGAAGATGCCGCCTCCGACGCGCATGAACATCGCGAGGAGCGCCGCGCCGAAGCCGAAGCCCTCGAGGACCTTGGGCGCCTCGCCCTTATAGACGAGGACGACGATCGCGGCACCGAGCAGGCCGAGGCCGACGGTGAACATGCCCGCCACGCCACCGGTGCGGAAGGCGATCTTCATCGCCTTCTGCTCACCGGACTCATTGGCCGCGGCGGCCACGCGCACGTTGCCGCGCACGGCGAGCCACATGCCCATGTATCCGGTGATGGCGGAGAAGACCGCTCCGACGAGGAAGAAGATCGAGCGGCCGATCCGCTCGCTCGTCGTCTCCGCCGGGAGGAGGAAGAGCACGAAGAAAACGATGACCGCGAAGATCGCCAAGGTCTTTAACTGGCGGTTGAGATAGGCGGACGCGCCCTCCTGGACCGCCGCGGCGATCTCCTGCATGCGCGCGGTGCCCTCACTGGCCGACAGCACTTCGCGCACGAGCACGAAGGCGACGAGCAGGGCGAGTACGGCGATGACAGCGACGACGACGACCGTGATGAAGTTGGTGCCGGTCAGGTCGATCGCAGCGGCAGCGGTGGTCATGTGGCTCCCTGGTGGATGCGTCCGGGCGGGCGGGACCCCCCGGTATCAGGAACGGCCCGTGTAACGGGCCGAAACTGCACGGGATCTTACGCAGGGGCGTGCCGGGGGCGCGCCCGACCCCTAGGGCGTCGTCAGCCGGGAGGGGAATGATGGTGCCGACATGGACGACGACTCGCCCTATCTGGGCGCCCTCGAGGGCCGCACCGCAGGCCGACGCGTGGTCCGGCGCCTGCCGGCTCGACCAGGCGAGCGAGGGGTCTGGCCCGAGGAAACCCCCGATGCGCTCCTCGACCGGCTGGCGTCCCGCGGCATACATGCCCCCTGGTCCCACCAGGCCGAAGCAGCCGCTGCGGCATTGCGCGGCGAGCACGTCGTCGTCGCCACCGGGACCTCCTCGGGCAAGACCCTGGCCATGTGGTTGCCCAGTCTGTCCACGCTGCTCGCCGACGATCGCGCCTGCGTTCTCTACCTGTCACCCACCAAGGCGCTCGCGCATGATCAGCTCGCGGCGCTCACCGAACTCGACATCCCCGGAGTGCGAGCGGCGACGTACGACGGCGATACACCCGCGGATGAGCGAGCCTGGGTGCGCTCACATGCCAACTTCATCCTCACCAACCCCGACCTCGTACACCGATCGCTGCTTCCGCGGGCGACAGCCTGGTCACGTGTCCTCAGGCATCTGCGCTTCATCCTGGTAGACGAGGCCCACCACTACCGAGGGATGTTCGGCTCGCACGTGGCGCACGTGATCCGGCGCCTACGCAGACTGGCGGCCCTGCACGGCAGCGATCCCATCGTCATCTGCGCCTCGGCGACCATGGCGGCCCCGGGCGACGCCGCCTCGCGTCTCATTGGCGCCCCGGTCACACCCATCGAGTTCGACGGCTCCACCCACGCTGCCGTCACCGCGGTGCTCTGGGAACCCCCTGCGTCTGTGGGCATCGCCCACCACGATCCCGACCAGCCCGCGCCCCGCAAGTCCGCACTCGCGGAGACCGCTGACGTTCTCGCAGACCTCACGTCCGAGGGAAAGCGGACCCTGGCCTTCGTGCGCTCGCGCCGCGGAGCCGAGGTCGTTGCACAGCGGGCGCGCGACGAGCTCGCCGACGTAGCTCCAGAGCTCGCCGAATCGGTTGCGGCGTACCGCGGCGGATACTTGGCCGAAGAACGGCGCGCACTCGAGGCTGACCTGCGCGAGGGCCGGCTTCGCGCCGTGGCGACAACCAACGCACTAGAACTCGGCATCGACATCAGCGGTCTCGATGCGGTCATTGTCGCCGGCTGGCCAGGCACGCGCGCGTCGCTGTGGCAGCAGTGGGGGCGTGCGGGCCGCGGAGACGACGAGGCGCTAGCCCTCCTCATCGTGCGCGAGGACCCGCTTGACCGTTACGTTCTCGAGCATCCCGACGTCGTCTTTGACCAGCCCGTGGAGTCCGTGGTCCTGGATCCGGCAAATCCCCATGTCCTCGGTCCGCACTTGACCGCCGCGGCCGCCGAGCATCCGCTCACCGAGGAGGATGCGATCACGTGGTTCGGCCCCACGGCGGCGACTCGCCTGGCAGAACTCGCCGCCCAGGGCACCCTGCGCCACCGACGCACCGGGTACTTCTGGACCCAGCGCTACTCCGCCGCCGAGCGCATTGACCTGCGCGGCGATGCTGCTCCGCCCGTGAGCCTTGTCGAGGAGGGCACAGGCCGGCTCCTCGGCACGGTGGAGGCTGCACGAGCACCCGCAACCGTCCATCCCGGTGCGGTGTACCTCCACCAGGGGGTCAGTCACGTGGTCACGGCACTCGACCTCGATGACTCCGTGGCCATGGTGCGCGTGGAGGAGGTCGAACACACCACGACAGCGGAGGAGATAGCGGACTACAGGATCCTCGACGTTGACCAGCATCACTCCTGGGGCGGTGCTGATGTCGCCGTCGGCGAGGTCGAGGTCACATCCCAGGTCGTCGGATACGTCCGGCGACGCGCGGGAACGGGCGAAATCCTCGGACGCGAGACCCTCGACATGCCGGAGCGCACATTGCGCACGCGGGGCACGTGGTGGACGGTGAGCGATAAGCAGGTCGCCACCCTGAGCGCGGCGGGTGTGCACCTAGGCGGTGCGGCGCACGCCGCGGAGCACGCGGCCATCGGGCTCATGCCACTCATCGCCACATGCGACCGATGGGATATCGGTGGGGTCTCGACAGAACTGCATCCCGATACGGGTCGCTGCACTGTCGTCGTCTACGACGGGCACCCGGGAGGAGCAGGCTTCGCCGACCGCGGATTCGTGGCGGCGCAGCAGTGGTGGCGCGCCACGCGCGACCACATCGCGTCGTGCGAATGTGCCTCGGGGTGTCCCTCCTGTGTGCAATCCCCCAAGTGCGGCAACGGCAACGAGCCCCTCGACAAGCGGGGCGCCGTTCTGCTGCTTGATGCGCTCCTGTCGGGGGCACCCGGCTGACCAGCCCGCTCAGTCCGGGAGTCGCCCGGCGCGAGAAGTGCTCGCGAGCACGGGCGCCTCGTGTCCGCTCCACCGAGCGACGCGCGCCAGGAACTCCGGTGCGGGGACAGCCACCGTCACCACGGCGTCACCACCCTCGGTGCGACACGCCACGCTGACAGCACCCTGGGCCACCGCGACGCGCTCGGCATCAGCGCAGCCGCGTGCCGCGGCAGCGACCGCCGTGAGATCTGCAGCGACCGCAGCCCGCTGATGACCCACAGCGATGGCGACGAGGGCCCACACCACGGCTCCGGAGGTGAGCAGCACGAGGCCCAGGGCGAGACCCAACACCGTCCCGACTCCGCGATCGCAGCACACACGCGACATCACCACGCTGACTCTCCGTCGCCCTGCGTGAACCCCGCCCACTCCGGGACGGCGTGTGCCTCAGCGCGCACCGTGAGGGTCCAGCCAAGGAACCCGGTGAGTGGAGGTGACATCTCTTGCTGCGCTTGCGCACGAATGAGCCCATCGACCTCGGTAATCGACACGGCGACCCCGAGGTCGGACTCTGCATCGACAACCCCTCGCGCAGCCTGGCGCGCCGCCGTCTGGGCGACGTCAAGGAGGCGGACATAGGTCGCACCCAGTGACGTCACCCAGACGAGCAGCACCGTGACAGCCAGGAGCACCGGGATCACCAGCGCTGCCTCCACGACGACACTGCCCCGATCGGAGCGCCCGGAAGCAGCGGGGTGGGTATCCAGGTGCATCGCGTCTACCCGAAGAGAGCGGAGATGGCGTTGGAGATGAGACCCCAGACGAGGTTGCGAGCCTCTTCGGACATGAGCAGCTTGATGAGCAGGCCGCCGAATCCGGCCGCGGCGACGGTGCCCACGGCGTACTCGACGGTCGTCATACCCGCGTCCTCGCGGCGGACCCGCGCGACGATGCCCGCAAGGGTGCGGTTCTTCACTGAGGGTGTGGTCATGGTGTGCCTCCAGACATACCGGCAGGACGGCCGGTGCGTGCGACCCGGTGGATCGCATCGCCACCGTGCGCCGCGCGAAGAAGGCACGACAGAGCCCTGAGCAACCCTGTGGAGGAGTCATCCGGTGGATCACTGGGGATGAGGCGCTACGTACTCTGAGGAGGTGATGCGGGGAATCGTGGGGGCAGGCCTCGCAGGCGTGATCGGCGCCGCCATCCTGCTCGCACCCGCTGGCGTCGCTCGGGCGGACGTGACGGAGCTGTGTCAATTCGACGGCGAACGCCTCGCCGAGATCAGTGGATTGGCCTACTCCACCCTCCACGAAGGCATCGTGTGGGCACACAATGACTCAGGCGGTGGCGCGCGACTGTACGCGCTCGACGTCGAGCAATGCGAGATTCGCGCGGTCCTGCGCGTGCGCGGCATCGCCGCTCAGGACCCGGAGGCCATCGCACTTGGGACAGGACCGACCGGATCACCGGCACTGTGGTGGGCGGACGTGGGTGATAACACCTCTTCTCGCCGCTTCGTCGAGATCCACCAGATCGCAGAGCCCGCCCGGCTACGCAGTGCCACGGTGTCGGCCACCACGACACGGGTGCGACTCGAGGATCGGCAGGACTCCGAGGCCCTGCTCGCCGACGGCGACCGCCTGTGGCTCATCGGCAAGGGATTGATCGACGGCAACGTATGGGAGTTGCCGCACCCGCTGCCCCCTAACCGGGAAGCAAGGGCACGCGTGGTCGGCACCGAGGAGGCGCTCGTCACCGATGCAGCTATGCGCCCCGGTGGGGGATACGCCGTACGCGACTACTCCGAGGTGCGCATCTACTCGGGCCTACCCCCCGGCACCCTTGTGTCGCGCATGCCGCTGCCGGAGCAGGTGCAGGGGGAGGCCATGACGTGGACACCCGACGGCACCGCGCTCATCATCGCCAGCGAGGGCGACGAACGACTGCTGCAGGTGACCGTCGACGCCCCCATCGAAGGGTCCGACCCGAATCGCGCGGACGCCACGACAACGAAGCCAGAGTCATCTCCAGCTTCTGAGCCGGCCACTCCCACGAATCCACCGACACCCACGGATGCGCCGACCCCGGTCTCTCCGTCCCCCGTCGCGGCCGCACTCGAGCCCGTTGATCGCGTCGGGAGCCTCGCCGTGCTCGCCCTCGCTATCGGCGCAGGTGTCTTCATCGCTTCGGCTGCTGCAGTCGCCGTCGTCATACGCGCGCGCAATCGCAGCTGAGCCCCGTCACTGGAGGAAGGGCAGGGCAAGGCTGGCGACGACGGGCACGATTCCGATCAGGAGGAATGCGGGCAGGAAACATGCCGCGAGCGGTGCTACCGACCGCACCCCCGAAGCCCGGGCCAAAGCCTCGGCGCGCGCACGGGATTCGTCGCGCTGATCATCGGCGACAGATGCGAGGAGGGCGGCCAGCGGAGCGCCGGTCTCGGCTGATCGTGCGGCTGCTCGAGCGATGGGGCGCAGCGATGCGTCGGCAGCAAGGGACGCCCAGGCACCGGCGGGATCAGCACCGAGGCTCAGTGCACCCCTGAGCCGCTCCAGAGGACCCGCGATCGGCTCGCCGAGAGCGAGGGACACCGCGCGCACGGAATCCACCGGTGTGGCACCAGCTGCAAGGCAGGCGGCCATCAGGTCGGCAGCAGCAGGCGCCTGTCTCTGCAGCATCTCGCGGCGATGCCGCTGCGCCCGCGATTCGAGCCGCGTGAAGACACCGGGAGCCGCCACCGCCACGACGATGCCGAGGACGATCCCGATGACGCCGCCGATGACGATCGCGACGACGGCACCAAAGGCGGCGCCGACCAGGCGTGCGAGCGCGCCACGCGAGAAGCCGCTGCCGGTCCGCCGACGACGGCGTGCGGGCCGGACCCAGAGCCACACGGCGACAGCAGCGGCGAGTGCCGCGAGGATGATCACAGCAGGCGCTCCGTGCGCGCGACGATGCGTGTCGCCCACGCCAGGCCCGCCGCGATGAGGACGAGACCAAGGGCGAGGCAGGCCCAGCCAGGCGTGGTCCCGAGGAGCCAACCGAGAGGGTCGCCTCCGATGGCGACGCCGAGGAGGAGGCCGAGTGCCGGCAGCAGTGCCAGCATGCGCGCCGTCGCACGGGGCGCGGCGAGATGCGCCTCGAGTTGGCGACGCACCTCCTCCGCCCTGCGGTCCTGCGTGACGATGCGATCGAGTGCATCGGCTAGCCCGGCACCCTGCGCCGAAGCCACGCTCCAGCATGCGGCCGCGGAGGCGAGAATCGGCTGGCCCGAAGCACGAGAGTCGTCGCGCAGGGCGCTGACGACATCCCCACTCCATCGCGTGGCCGCGACGGTGCGAGGTGCGATCGACGCATCGCGGTCTGCAAGCGCCCGCGACAGTGCTCGCCCCGGTGGCTGCCCGGCTCGGACATCAGCAACCACTTCGGCCAGAGCCTCGCGCAGGGCGGCACGTGCATGTGCGCGACGCCTCCGCGACATGAGCCGGTGTCGCACGGAAGACACTGCACGCCGCGCCAGGGGCACGAACGACACTGGCCTCGCAGGAGGGCGTAGAGCGCACCATGCCGCTGCCGAAGCAAGAAGGGCAGCGATGACAACGGTCATCTCGGGACCTCTACGCCGGCGGCCGTGATCAGGGGCGCCAGTCGACCGGCACCTTCGGCCGGGACGAGCCGATGACCCTCGCGCACGAGCGCGGGCACCGTGATCGCAAGGCCATGCGATCGCTCCACCACGTGCACCTCGCTCACGGCTCTGGGTGAGCGCTGGAGATGAATGATGACGTGCACTCCGGCGGAGATGAGGGCATGCACCGCGTCGCGCGGGAGGCCAGCCATGAGACCGAGGGCCTCCAGCCGTGCCGGCACGTCGGCCGGGGAGTTGGCGTGGACCGTGCCGCAGCCACCTTCGTGACCGGTGTTCATCGCTGCCAGGAGGTCCACCACCTCGGCACCGCGCACCTCCCCGACAACGACCCGATCGGGACGCATCCGCAGGGCTTGGCGCACGAGGTCCCTCAGCGTTACCTGCCCGGCACCCTCGAGATTGGCCGGACGAGCTTCGAGGCGAACGACGTGCGGATGACGCGGCCTGAGCTCGGCGGAGTCCTCCACGAGCAGAATGCGCTGCGCAGGTTCCACCATCTCGAGAAGCGTCGCGAGGAGAGTGGTCTTGCCCGAGCCTGTGCCTCCACTTACGAGGAAGGCCAACCGCGCGTCGATGATGGCCCGCAGCCACAGGGCACCGAGTTCGTCGACGGTTCCGAGGCGCACGAGGTCGGCCAGGTCGAAGCCGCCCCGGTGCGGGATGCGCAGGGAGATCAGTGCGCCGTCGGATGAGATGGGCGGGATGACCGCGTGCAGGCGGGTGCCGTCCGAGAGACGGGCATCGACATAGGGCGACGCCTCATCGAGGCGGCGACCCGCGAGGGATGCGAGACGCTGGGCGAGCCTCGTCACCGCATCCTGATCACCGAAGCCCACCGCGGACCGCTCGAGTCCCCGGCCGCGATCGACCCAGACTTCATTCGGGCCATTGACCAGGACGTCCGTGACGTGTGGATCGATGACAAGGGATTGCAACGGGCCCAGTCCACCCAACTCATCGCGCAATGAGCCCACCAGGTGGAGAAGCGACTCATCTCCCAGCACGACGCCCTCATCTCGGAGGGCTGCCGCGACGCGAGCGGCGTCAGGCGAACGCGTGACTCCGTCATCGACGAGTCTGCGGCGTACGCGCTCGACCAGTGCCGCGGTCACGGCCGCGCTCCCGGGGCCAAGGAGTCGAGAATCTCGCGGGCGACGCGACGCCCCGCGGAGCGAGGCGCGAGGTAGGGATGGTCACCGTGCGCAAGGGAGCGGTCGTGGCGAAAGGGAGGGAGCACCGGCACCTCCCAATGCGACGCCTCGGCCGCGCACCAGACGCCGGAATCGCGGGGACCGGTGCGCGCGACCACGGCGACACGCGTGCATACCTCCTGGATCCCATCGATCAGGGCGGGCACCCGTGCCGCGCTGGCCGGATGCGGCCCTATGACGATGACGACAGCGTCGCTGCGCGCCCAGGCAAGTCGACTCGTCTCGCTGTCGCACCGTGGCGAATCCACGATCGTGCACGGGAAGCCGCGAGCACTCGACTCGAGCACAGATGCGAGTGCCTCACCGGGTACGGCGTACCGCGCCTCGGGCGTGCCCGTGAGCACATGGGTTCCGTGGACACTGGGGAGCGCAGTGCGCAGGGAGCCTGGTGGGATCCGGCCGCGCGTGTCCGAGAGATCCGGCCAGCGCACCCCGCCATCGACAGGGATCGCGGGACCGTAGGGATCGACATCGACGAGCAGGCCGCGGGCTTCGCGCGCCAGGATCGCAGCGAGAGTGGTCGCGCCCGCGCCACCCACACCCGGCACGCACGAGATCACCGGTCCACCAGGCGAAGCCATGTCACCAGACTCGGCGAGACGATCCACCATCCACCTGCCCGCATCCGGCAGCTCGGCCACGTGCTCTGCAC
>CAJBMR010000526.1 GCA_903954205.1 uncultured bacterium
CGCACATCCGACCCTGACGCCCTCTTCGTCCAAGGAGCTGCCCAAAACCGCGCCAAGATCATCTGCCAGGGCTGCCAGGTGCGCACCGAATGTCTCGCGGATGCACTCGACAACCGCGTGGAGTTTGGCGTGTGGGGCGGCATGACCGAGCGTGAGCGCCGCGCACTGCTGCGTCGTCGTCCGCAGGTCACGTCATGGCGGCATCTCCTCCAGACCGCGCGCGAAGAGTACGAGCGCGCCGTCGGACTCGACATCTTCCGCGCGTCGTAGCTCCACGCCGTAGCGCCCCCGAACTTAGGGACGAAAGCGCTGTGGAGCGCCACTCGTGTCCCGAACTTCGACACGTGGCGCGGGCGCGACTAGTCAGTCGAACTGCTCGAGGCGAGCAGTGTGCCCACTTCGCGCAGCCCCTCTAGATCATGCACGTCTTCGGCGAGCGCGTACACCTCCGTCACGGGAACTCCGGGGTGCGCAGCGGTGAAGCGCCGCGCGAGCCGCGCCTGGCGTTCGCCATTGCGCAGTCGATCCGCGTGCAAACGCAGCAGTGCCGCGACACGGGGATCCTCAGTCTGTAGCCGCTGCACCCCGGCCGTCGCCTCTTCGACGCTGAGCTCGGGGGCGCGAATCTCCTGAACACGGTTGAGGACCAGCCCCGCGAGTGGCATGCCGTCCTGCTCAAGGCGATCCACGAAGTAGGAGGCCTCGCGAAGGGAGTCGCGCTCGGGAGCGGCAACCACGATGAAGGACGTGCCGGGATCCTTGAGCAGGGCGTACGTCGCCTCTGCTCGTTCGCGGAAGCCGCCGAACATCGTGTCGACCGCTCCGACGAAGGCGGCGAGATCGGTGAGCAATTGGGCGCCGAGGATCTTGGTGAGGACTCCCGAGAAGAGCCCGAGTCCGGCACCGAGAAGCTTGCCGAGGCCGCGGCCCGCGCCGCGCGCCGGAGCGGTGAGGATCTTGATGAACCGTCCGTCGAGGAAGGTGCCGAGGCGGTCCGGGGCGTCCAGGAAGTCCAGTGCCGAGCGCGACGGGGGCGTGTCCACCACGATGAGATCCCAGGTCCCTTCGCGGTCCGCCTCGGTGCGCAACTGTCCGAGCTTCTCCATGGCCATGTACTCCTGCGTCCCCGCGAACGACGACGACAGCGCCTGGTAGAAGGGATTGTCGAGGATCGCCTGGGCACGGTCGGCATCGGAATGCGACTCGACCACCTCGTCGAATGTCCGCTTCATGTCCAGCATCATCGCGCTGAGCGATCCGTCACCGTCGACGCCGACGACGGGGCGAGGAGTGTTGTCGAGCTCACTCAAGCCCATGGCCTGAGCGAGGCGGCGCGCCGGGTCGATGGTGAGCACGCATACGCGACGTCCCATCTCGGCAGCGCGCAGCCCAAGCGCCGCGGCGGTCGTGGTCTTCCCCACTCCGCCAGAACCGCAGCACACGATGATGCGCGTGGCGGGATCGCTCAGAAGTGCGTCGACGTCGAGCACAGGAACACTTGGCATCACGCCATCCCCTGCTCGTGCAGCATGTCCGCTAGTTCGTAGAGCGCAGCGAGGTCGATACCGCCGGCGAGAAAGGGCAGTTCGTAGACCGGCCGCCCCAGTGCGGCGATGCGCGCACGCTCGGTCTCCTCCAATGCCACGCGCGCAGCGTGATCCGCGCCCTCCGCCCTAAGGGCCTCGACCACGCGGGGTGACACCTCGAGACCGGCCGAAACAAGGGACGCCTCAAGGGTTCTCGCGTCGATCGAAGTCAGTTCGTCCATGGACGGCAGGATCGGGGGACGCGTCATATTGACGACGATGCCCCCCACGGGAAGAGCGGCGTCCTCGAGTTCGGCGACGCCGTCGGCCGTCTCCTGGACCGGCATTTCCTCGAGCAGTGTCGTGAGATGCACCGCGGTCTTGTCTGATCGCAGGACAGCCATGACACCGTCCGCCTGATTGCGGATGGGACCGACCTTCGCCACGCCAGCGATCTCGGTGTTGACGTTGAGGAAGCGCGTGATGCGTCCGGTCGGCGGAGCATCGAGGACGATCGCGTCGTACGCGCGGGCATGCTTCTTGTCGCCACGGCGTACCAGCTCCACCGCCTTGCCGGTGAGCAGCACGTCACGCAGGCCCGGCGCGATGGTGGTGACGAACTCCATGGCACCCATACGACGTAGGACGCCACCGGCGCGACGAAGGTTGTAGAAGAGCTCGAGGTATTCGAGCAGTGCCTCCTCGGGGTCCACCGCAAGACCCCACACCTCACCGCCTCCGGGCGCGGAGGCGAGCTTGCGCTCCTCGTAGGGCATCGGTGGCGTGTCGAAGAGTTGGGCGAGGCCCTGTCGGCCTTCGACCTCCATGAGCATCACGTGGCGACCCTCGCGCGCGAGCGCCAGAGCCAATGCCGCCGCCACCGTGGTCTTGCCTGTGCCGCCCTTGCCCGACACCACGTGCAGGAGCACGTCGGGCCAATCGGTCGAGGGCACCGCCCGAGCCTAGTCCGCGCAGGTGCATCCGCCCCGGTTGTCCTCGGGGTACGCCGTACTAGGGTCGGTCCATGACCCGGTGGGAATACGCGACCGTGCCCCTGCTCATCCACGCGACCAAGCAGATCCTCGACACGTGGGGGGAGGACGGCTGGGAGCTCGTGCAGGTCGTGCCCGGTCCCAATGCCGAGAACATGGTCGCCTACCTCAAGCGCCCCAAGGAGCAGTGATGTCTCACACCGCTCGCCTTGCCGAGTTGGGCATTGTCATCCCCGAGGTGGTGCCACCGGTTGCCGCCTACGTGCCGGCTGTGGTCACGGGGCGCTACGTCTACACATCGGGCCAGTTGCCGATGCGCGACGGCACGATGATCGCCGAGGGCCTCGTGGGATCGGATGTCGATCCCGACGTCGCCAAGGACTGCGCTCGCCAGTGCGCCATCAACGCCCTCGCAGCCGCACAGTCGGTGATCGGTTCACTGGATCGGGTCACCCGTGTCGTCAAGGTCGTGGGCTTCGTCGCCAGTGCGCCGGGCTTCACCGGTCAGCCGGCGGTCATAAATGGCGCCAGCGAGTTGCTGCTCGAGATCTTCGGCGATGCCGGTCGGCACGCCCGATCCGCGGTGGGCGTCGCCGGGCTTCCCATCAATGCCCCCGTCGAGGTCGAAATGGTCCTGGAGGTCGCCGACTGAGCGTGCCGCGCATGCCTCGCGAGGTGAGTGAGCGTGCCCGCGCGCTGCTCGCCGGGGAGTGGCAGCCGCCGCCTCTCAGGGATGCGTCCACCGTCGTGCTCCTGCGCGACGCCGGGGGGCTTGAGACCTACCTGATGCGACGTGCTCCCAGCATGGCTTTTGCTGCGGGTATGCATGTCTTCCCCGGCGGCCGCATTGACGATGCGGATGGCGACATGGACGTCGCCTGGGTCGGCGATCCGCTCGATCCCCAGCGGATGACGGCGACGCAGCATCAGGCGCGCGGTCTCATCGTCGGAGCCGTGCGCGAGGTCTTCGAGGAGACCGGCGTACTCCTTGCCGTCGACGAATCGGGGCGCGTGCCCGCTGAAGACGATGCTTGGGAGGACGACCGTGCTGCGGTGGCCGAGTCCAGCCCCGCCCTCGCGGAGATCCTCGACCGTCGTCGCCTTCGCCTCGATCCCGGTTTGCTCCCGCTGTGGACCCACTGGGTTACGCCGGAGGTGGAGTCCAAGAGATACGACGTGCGCTTCTTCGTGGCCGCCGTGCCGCCGGGTCAGCAGGCCCGCGATGTGAGCGGCGAGGCAGATCAAGTGGTGTGGACATCCCCGGCGGCGGCCCTAGGCGACTATGCGCGCGGTCGCCTGCCCATGCTGCCGCCGACCGTCGCCACTCTCGCCGACCTCGCGGCACTGCCCGACGTAGCCAGTGTCCTCGTGAGCGCCGGCGATCGCGACGTGCGCCCACTCATGCCCCGCCCCAGGATGGACGCGGACGGGGTGATCGCCTGGGACGTCATTGACGTGCGCGATGGTTCCGTCATCGTGCGTTTGCCTGCCGAACCGGCGGGATCGGAGGTCGCGGGCGCATGAGCGGTCTCCCCGTCATCGGATCCGATGCTCCGTGGGCCGGCGGCTCATTCAGCGCGACGGTCATGTGCATCCTGGCGCCCAACGCGAGTCCCATGACCCTCGACGGCACCAACACCTGGGTTATCGGCCAGGCGGGCGGAGCGCTCATCGTGATCGA
This sequence comes from uncultured bacterium, assembly GCA_903954205.1. Taxonomy (GTDB): domain Bacteria; phylum Actinomycetota; class Actinomycetes; order S36-B12; family S36-B12; genus Mxb001. The sequence continues at coordinate 4,200 of CAJBMR010000526.1, forward strand.
CCCCGGTCCCGATGATGACGCGCACCTGCAGGAGATCGTGGATGCGACCGAGGGGCGAGTGGTGCAGATCCTGCTCACTCACGGCCACCCGGATCACGCAGAAGGTGCCAAGCACCTGCACCAGATGACCGGCGCCGCGGTCCGGGCACTCGATCCCGAGCACGTCCTGGGTGGCGAAGGCCTCGCCGCCGGCGATGTGATCGTCGCGGGGGATGACGAGATCCACGTCATCAGCACCCCGGGCCACACCGCGGATTCCTTGAGCTTCCACCTTCCGCGCGACGGAGCCCTACTCACGGGTGACACGGTCCTGGGACGCGGCACGACCGTCGTGGCTTGGCCCGACGGTCACCTCGGCGACTACCTCGACTCGCTCAGCGCCCTCCGGGCGCGTGCCGAGGTCACAGAGGCCAGCGCGATCCTGCCCGGGCATGGGCCCGTCCTGCGCGATCCTGTCGCCGTACTCGATGCCTATCTCGACCATCGTCACGCCCGCCTCGATCAGGTGCGCACGGCACTGGCTCAGGGAGCGAGCACGCCGGAGGAGGTTGTCGATGCTGTGTACGTCGACATTCCCGAGTCAGTGCGCTGGGCAGCCCTGCTGAGCACGCGCGCCCAACTTGCCTACCTCGGCCTCTGACTCGGTGTTTGCCAGTTAAACGACGCTGACGAGCGCGCTCGCGCGGCACAGGGACCCACGGAAACTTCGGCAGGGAAATCAAGACTTTCCACGCGCGACAAGTCTTGATTCATTGGCGGAGGCTTCGCACACGCTCGCCGCGCGAGCCGCTCGGAGTTGCTTAGCGCGCTCGCCGCGCGAGCCGCTCGGCGTTGATTGGCGCGCTCGCCGCGCGAGCCGCTC
>CAJBMR010000527.1 GCA_903954205.1 uncultured bacterium
GCACCACGCTCATGCGTGCGTCCGTGGACTCAGAGCCGAAGACGATGAGGTCGAAGCCCCGACCTTCGAGGACCTTGGCGAGCGCCGCAGACGTCGCGATCGCATCGGAGCCGTGGAGCGCATCGTCGACGAGGTGGATGCCGGCATCGGCGCCCATGCTCAGTGCCTTGCGGATCGTCTCCGCGGCACGCTCGGGTCCCATCGAGACGACGACGACCTCTCCACCGGAGGCCTCGGCGATGCGCAGGCACTCCTCGACGGCGTACTCGTCGAGCTCGTTGAGGACTCCCTCGGCCGACTCGCGGTCGAGGGTGGAGTCAGAAGCCTGCAGCTTCTTCTCGGCCCAGGTGTCGGGAACCTGCTTGACGCAGACGGCGATCTTCACGATCACTCCTCACGGATTCGGTCTTCTCGCCCATGTTACTCGCGAGTATCCCCGGCGGCGCGTCGAGATCCCGGGGGCCGTGTCACGGGCCCCATGCGGCACTCTGGCCCCGTGGACGAGGCCGGCCTAGTAGCCACCGGGGAGCGGACGGGCCCCGGCCTGCCCGACGAGGAGTACTGGTTCGCCCGGCATGAGGCCGCATACCGATGGATCGCCGATCGACTGACGGCGCCAGGCATCGTCGTGGACGCGGGTGCCGGTGAGGGCTACGGGACGGCCGCACTGCCCACCCTCGGACCGGCGATCGCGCTGGAGTACGACGACACCGCGTGCACGCACATGCGCCGCACCTATCCGCACGTCGCCGTGGTGCGCGCGAACCTCGTCGCACTGCCCCTTCGCTCTGCACGCGTCGACACCATCACCTGCCTCCAGGTGGTCGAGCATCTATGGGATCTGCGGGGCTTCCTGCGCGAGTGCCATCGCGTCTTGCGCCCCGGCGGAGATCTCATCGTCACCACTCCGCAGCGCCTCACCTTCTCACCGGGACTAAGCAGGGGCGAGAAGCCGGTCAACCCCTTCCACGTGGAGGAGTTCGACGGTGCGCAGCTGCGCGACCTGATCGCGGACGCCGGATTCGACGAGGTCGAGATGCGCGGCCTGCACCACGGTCCGCGCCTCACGGACTGGGAGGCCACGCACGGCTCCATCGTCGCGGCACAGGTGGACGCCGCCATGAGCGGCGACTGGCCGCCGCATGTGCGCGAGGCGGTCCGACAGGTCAGGGCCGACGACTTCGTCATCGACCTTGCCCCTTGGCCCGCGGACAGCGTGCACATCGATCGCGCGCAGGATCTCGTCGCCATCGGGCGGGTGGCCGCGTGAACGCTCCCCTGGGGCGCTTCGCCCTCGTCCTACACACGCACCTGCCCTGGGTGGCCCACCACGGCACGTGGCCCGTCGGCGAGGAATGGCTGCATCAGGCGTGGGCGACGTCGTACCAGCCGCTCTTCGCACTGTTGCGCCGCCGAGCGGCGCTCGGTCACCAGCGGCAACTCACCCTCGGCGTCACGCCCATCGTCGCCGCGCAATGGGACGACCCATGCATGGTCCGCGCGCACCACACATGGCTCGCCTACTGGCAGACACGTGCCGCGGGCATGGCATCGGCATCGCAGACAGAACGTCGACACGTGGGGCAGCGCGAGTACGCCGAGGCGAATCGCGCACTCGCCGATTTCGACGCGCACTGGAGCGCGGGGGGCTCCGCCGCGCTACGCCCACTCGTCGACGCCGGCACCGTCGAGATGCTCGGCGGCCCGCTCACCCACACGTTCACTCCGCTCATTCCCCCGCGCCTCGGGGTGGCCAGCATGGCCGCCGGACTCGAGGACTCGGTGCGTCGCATCGGGCACAGACCCCGTGGGGCGTGGACACCCGAGTGCGCCTGGGAGCCGGGGATGGAGCAGGTCTTCGCCCGCTCGGGGGTGGAGCACGTCGTGCTCGATGGCCCGAGCCTGCTCGGCGCAGGTGCGACGACCAGTGGGTCTTGGCTCCTCGGGGACAGCGACGTCCGGGTCCTCGGACGTGACCTCGATGTCACGTATCGCGTGTGGTCCCCGAAGCGGGGCTACCCCGGCGATCGCTGGTACCGCGACTTCCACACCTTCGACCATGAGTGGGGATTCCGCCCTGCACGCGTCACCGGTCATCATGTGGAGCCGCATGAGAAGGCCCCCTACAACCCGCTAGCGGCGCGCGCCCGTGTCGAGCACGATGCTCATGACTTCGTCGACGTGGTGCGCAACAGGCTCATCGACCTCGCTTCTGCGCCGGACACGATCGGCACGCCCCACGTGGTGGCTGCCTTCGATACGGAACTCTTCGGCCACTGGTGGCACGAGGGTCCCGCGTGGCTCGAACGCGTGCTGGACCTCCTGCCGGATGCGGGCGTGGAGATCGTCACCCTCGCCGACCTCGCCGAGAATCCCGTCGGGCGCGTGCACCCCGGCCCGGGCTCCTGGGGACTGGGCAAGGACTGGCATGTGTGGACGGGCCCGCAAGACATCGCCGACCGCCAGGGATCACTGGCCAAGGAGGCGCTCGCCGTGCTAGATGCGACGCACCCTCGCACCCAGCGCTCGCAAGCGCACGATCAGCTCGTCCGCGAACTGCTGCTGGCACTCTCAAGTGACTGGGCCTTCATGGTCAGTCACGACACGGCCGCCGACTACGCGCGGTCACGATTCGACGGCCACGCCCGCGCCACCGGTGCGCTCGTCCATGCCCTGCGCGAGGGCCGTCTCGATGACGCACTGCAGCACGCCGCCCGCGACGCTGAGCGCGATCATCCCTTTGGTGCGCTTGACTCGCGGTCCTTCCTCGGACAGGACCTCACCGACTAGCCCTATGCTCAACCGATGCGCGTGCTGCACGTGTCTTGGGAGTACCCCCCGATCGTCTACGGCGGCCTTGGGCGTCATGTCCAAGCGCTCACGCGCGCGCAGGCCGAGCGCGGCGACGACGTCACCGTCCTCACCCAGACTGCCGACCGCGAGCCATCGGTCGAGGTTGTCGACGGCATCCGGGTGATCCGAGCTCCACATGACCCGCCCGATGTGCCCTTCAGTGAGGAGACCCTGCTGGCCTGGGTGATGGGCATGGAGACCGGCATGATCCGCACAGGAGCCAGTGCAGGCCCGGTCGACATCGTGCATGCGCATGACTGGGTGACGTCCCATGCGGCGATCGCACTGCGCGAGATCATCGATGCGCGCGCCCTCGTCGCCACCATCCACGCGACCGAGGCGGGCCGGCACCAGGGCTGGCTCCCCGGCCCGCTCTCCGATGCGGTCCACTCGATCGAGCACTGGCTTGTACACGAGGCCGACCGGGTCATCACGTGCTCCCAGCACATGCGGCGCGAGGTGGAGCAGCTCTTCGCCGCACCCTCCGACCGCATCTGCGTCATCGCGAATGGCATCGACCTGCAGAGGTGGCGTGCCACGCGCGCAGGAGTCGCACGAGCGCGCGATGCGCACGCGCCCACCGGGCCTCTGGTCGTCTTCGTCGGGCGCCTGGAGTGGGAGAAGGGAGCCCACACGCTCATCGAGGCCCTCCCGCGCCTTCGCCGGCGACTCCCCGGCCTGCGCGCGGTCATCGCCGGGCGCGGCGGTCACACCGACGCGCTCGAGCAGCAGGTGCGTGCACTTCGATTGGGCCGAGCCGTCGACTTCGTCGGCTGGCTCCCCGACGCCGAGCTCCACGGCCTCATCGCGGCTGCGGATGTCCTCGTGGTGCCGAGCCTCTACGAGCCATTCGGTCTTGTCGCACTCGAGGGCGCTGCACTTGGCGCACCGCTCGCGGTGGCCCGGACCGGCGGTCTCGCCGAATTCGTGGAAGACGGAAAGACCGGGAGGGTCTTCGAGCCAGGCGACGCCCCGGGCCTCGCGGATGCCGTCACGGCGGCCATCCGCGATCCGGAGAGTTCGCGGCGGATGGCCGAGGCGGCGCGGTCCTCTCTGCGCGATGCCTACGGCTGGGCCTTGGTCGCCGCCCAGACCGCCGACGCGTACGAGCACGCCCTCGCTGAGTCACGCCCGCGCGTACCCGCGCCGCCCGCGCGCCTGGCGGGGCGGTCGGTCAATCTCCTGAGGTCGTAGCCGCGTCGATCGCCGCATTGCGATCAGCTGCCACGGCCGTCTTGCGCGCGATATCCGCAAGGGCCTCTCGACGCTGCACCTGCGCGGCGTAAACCTCGCGTCGATCCTTGAGCACTCGGGCCGGGATGCCGCCGACGATGGCGTAGTCCGGGATGTCTCCGCGCACCACGGCGTGTGCCGCTACGACGCAGCCGCGGCCGATCGTCGTGCCGCGCAGGACGGATGCCTTCGCCCCGATCCACACGTCCGGGCCGATGCGGACCGGAGACTTCACGATGCCCTGGTCCTTGATGGGCACGTGGACATCGTCGGTCACATGATCGAAGTCACAGACGTAGACCCAGTCCGCCACGATCGTGCCCTCGCCGAGCTCGACGTCGATGAAGCAGTTGATCGTGTTGTCGCGGCCGAAGACGCACTTGTCTCCCACGCGCATGGTTCCCTCGTGGCAGCGCAGCCTGTTCTCGTCCCCGATGTGGACCCAGCGACCGAGGATGAGGCGGCCGTAGCCGCGGCGCGCGTAGACCTCCACTCGACGTCCTAGGAAGACGAAGCCCTCGGTGACAATGTGCGGGTTGCGCAGCCGGAAGACCATGAAGCGCCAGTAGCGCACGAGGTACCACCACGACCACGCGCGATTGCGGATGATCCAGCGCAGGGAGGCGACGGTGAGGAACCTCGCCTGCCGGGGATCGCGCTCGCGAGTCAGGGCCGGACCCCGGTGACGCTCACGTTGTAGAAGAACTCGTCCGGGACCACGCGTGAGAGCGCGCGGCGGTCGACCGCATCCAGTGCCATCCAGGTGCGGTAGGCGAACATCGCCCACCCCCAGCCGAGCGATCCCGGCTTGACCGCGGCCTCAAAGGTGCGCACCGGCCAGCCGAACCACGAGGCAGTCAATTCCTCAGTCACCGTCTCGACATCGATGGCGCCCGCGCGCATAGCGAGACGCGCCAATGCATCGGGGTCGAAGGTGTGCAGATCGACGACGGCTTCGAGTCGCGCCTCCTCCGAGGACTGGGCGAGCTCCTCCTCGGATCGGGCGTAGCGCTCACGCAGGCCA
>CAJBMR010000528.1 GCA_903954205.1 uncultured bacterium
AGGCGTAGGCACCTGCGTGCTGGCCGAGCACCTCACCGGAGGTGGCATCGACGATCTCACCGGGAGCATCGCCAAGTTGTCCCCGTAGCCACTCGCTCGTGTCGCCATCGGGGATGAAGCAGATGTCGTGACTGTCGGGCTTGTCCGCCACCCGCAGGCCGCGCTCCGCGGCCTCAGCGCGCACCTCGGACTTCAGGCTCTCGCCGAGCGGCAGGATGGTGGCAGCGATCTGGTCCGGCATGAGCACCGAGAGCACGTAGGACTGATCCTTGTCGGGATCGACGGCGCGGTGGAGCTCCGGACCCGCGGGCCCATCGACGATGCGGGCGTAGTGGCCCGTGCACACCGCGTCGAAGTCCAGGGCGAGCGCCCGGTCGAGGACGGCGGCAAACTTGATCGTCTCATTGCAGCGCAGGCATGGATTGGGTGTGAGGCCCTCGCGGTAGGACTCGACGAAGTCGTCGATCACGTCGCGGGCGAATGTCTCGGAGAGGTCCCAGACGTAGTAGGGGATGTCCAGCATGTCGGCGATACGCCGCGCATCCTGGGCATCGGCGATGGAGCAGCACCCCTTGGAGCGTCCGGTCGTGGACTCGGCGCGGCTCAGCGCGAGGTGCACTCCCACGACCTCGTGGCCCGCATCCACCGCGCGCGCAGCCGCGACGGCGGAGTCGACGCCGCCCGAGAGCGCAGCGATCACGCGCATATCAGCGGGTGCGCCGCAGGCGCGGGGTCGCGGCGCGCGAGGCGCGCTCAAGGGCTGCCGGAAGCACCTCGATGACGCGGTCCACATCGTCTGATGTGCTTGAGCAGCCAAGGGAGAAGCGCAGGGAGCCGCGGGCGAGGCCCGGGTCGACGCCCATCGCCTCCAGGACATGCGAGGGCTCAGGCACCCCCGCGGTGCACGCGGACCCGGTGGAGCACTCCACCCCGGCGGCGTCGAGGAGCATAAGAAGGGTGTCGCCCTCGCATCCGGGGAAGGACACGTGGACGTTAGCGGGTAGGCGCTCCACCGGATCGCCGTTGACGATGGCATCCGGAGCGAGGCGCATGATGCCGTCGATGAGGTCCTGACGCAGGGCCACCAGCCGCGCAGCGTGAGCGGCCTGCGCCTCGACGGCGTGGTGCACAGCAACCCCGAAGGCCGCCACTCCCGCAGCGTCCAACGTGCCGGAGCGCACCTCGCGCTCCTGACCGCCGCCGTGCACCACGGGGACGACGCGCGCATCGCGGCGCAGGATCAGCGCTCCCGTGCCGACGGGCGCACCGACCTTGTGACCGCTCAGGGCCATCGAGGTGAGCCCGGGCAGCGATCCGTCAATGGGAAGTTGGCCGAGCGCCTGCACGGCGTCGGTGTGGAAGGGCACGCCGGCTTCTGCGCACGCGGCGGCGATCTCAGCGATGGGCTGCACGGTGCCGACCTCGTTGTTGGCCCACATGACGGTGCAGAGCGCGACGTCATCTCCCAACCGCGCCTTCACCACGTCGGGGTCGACGCGACCGAAGGAGTCGACGGGCAGCCAGTCGATCTCGTGTCCCTGCTCCCCCAGCCATACGACGGGGTCCAAAACGGCGTGGTGCTCGATGGCCGAGCAGAGGATGCGCGGGCGCTCCGGATGCGCCCAGGCCAGTCCCTTGACCGCGAGGTTGTCGGCCTCGGTGCCCCCCGACGTGAAGATCACCTCACTGGGACGCACGTGCAGGTCGTCGGCAATGGACTCGCGTGCTTCCTCGACCAGTCGCCGGGCCGAGCGACCCGCCGCATGCAGTGACGAGGGATTGCCCACGCGCGATGCCGCATCGCGCCACGCCTCGGCCGCTTCCGGGAGGAGGGCCGTGGTCGCCGCGTGATCGAGATAGGCGCGGTCGGACTGCACGGCGTGAGACTACCTCCCCATCCGGGTCAGCCCTTGCGCTTGGAGATCTCGTCGGTCAACTGAGGGACGACCGCGAAGAGGTCGCCGACGACGCCGAAATCAGCAAGCTCGAAAATCGGGGCCTCGGGGTCCTTATTGACCACGACGATGGTCTTGGACGTCTGCATACCCGCGCGATGCTGGATCGCCCCGCTGATGCCGTTGGCGATGTAGAGCTGCGGGGACACGGTCTTGCCGGTCTGGCCGACCTGGAACTGGTGGGGGTACCAGCCCGCGTCGGTCGCGGCGCGAGATGCGCCCACGGCTGCGCCCAGGGTGTCTGCGAGTGCCTCGACAACGCCGAATCCCTCGGCTCCGCCGACACCGCGTCCGCCCGAGACGACGATCGCTGCCTCGCTCAACTCGGGGCGACCGCCCTTGCGTGCCACGGTGCGCCCCGTGACGCGCGCCGACTTCGCTGCAGCGGAGACGTCGGCACTCACGTCGACGCGCGTGGCCGACGCTGAGGCGGCCTCCGGGGCGACGGAGTTAGGGCGCACGGTGATGATCGGTGTGCCGGTGGAGACCTTGGACTTCACCACGGTCGAGCCGCCGAAGACACTCTGGGTTGCCGTGAGATCAGCGGCGACGCCTACCGCGTCGGTGATGACACCGGATCCGGTCTTGATGGCGAGGCGACCTGCGATCTCCTTGCCCTCTGCTGACGAGGGGATAAGGACTGCGCCGGCCTGGGAGTCGGCGACCACGCGCGCGAGAACCTCGGCCTTCGGGGCGACGAGGTAGTCATCAAGGTCGGCGGAGTCCGCGACGTAGACCTTGTCGGCGCCGTACTCGCCCAGGGTGGCGAGCGCGTCGGCCGTGGCGCCCGCGCCGAGCCAGACTGCGGCGGGAGTGCCCAGTGAGCGGGCGAGGGTGAGCAACTCGAGGGTGACCTTCTTGACGGCGCCGTCGGCATGCTCGACGAGCACGAGGATCTCTGACATCTCCCAGGCCTCCTAGATGAACTTCTGCTCGGACAGGTAGTTGGCGATGCGTACGCCGCCTTCGCCGTCATCGGCGACGACCGTGCCCGCGGCCTTCGGCGGCCGCGCGGCGAACTCATCGACGACGCTCCAGGCAGCACCCAGGCCGACTGCTGAGGTCTCGAGGCCGATGTCGGAGACGCTCAGCGTCTCGACCGGCTTCTTCTTCGCCGCCATGATGCCCTTAAAGGACGGGTAGCGCGGCTCGTTGATCTTCTCCACGACGGAGACAACTGCCGGAAGGCTTGCCTCAACCGTGTCGTAGCCGTAGTCCGTCTGGCGCTCGATGCGGACCGTGGAGCCGTCGACCTCGACCTTCTGCGCGAAGGTGACCTGCGGCAGA
>CAJBMR010000529.1 GCA_903954205.1 uncultured bacterium
AACTCCATCTCATCGACCACCACCGCGAGCGAGTGCGGCAATTCATCGGAGAGTCCCTCGAGCGCGGCCTCGCGGATGAGTTCGGCCACGAGGGTCTCCTCGGGCTCATCGGTCGCTTCGCCGTCGGGGTAGAGCGCAGGGCCCTCCGGCAGGCGCGAGATCAGGAGATCAGCGAGAAGACCGACGTTGTCACCGGTGGCCGCGGACACGGGGACGATCTCGGCCCAGTCCAGTTGCGTCCGATCCCCGAGAGCCGCTGCCTCAGCGAGACGTTCGGCGACCTGGGCCGGCGATGCCGCGTCGGTCTTGGTGATGATGGCGAAGGTGGTGCGCCCCCCTCCCCTGCGCGCCTTGGCGAGCTCAGATGCGATGTAGGCGTCGCCGGGGCCGACCTTCTCATTCGCCGGAAGGCACAGGGCCGCGACATCGACACTCGACCATGCTTCGCGCACGAGGTCGTTGAGGCGCTCGCCGAGCAGGGTCTTGGGCTTGTGCAGACCCGGGGTGTCGAGGACCACCAACTGCGCGTCCGGGCGCGTGACGATGCCACGCACGACGTGCCGCGTCGTCTGCGGGCGCTTCGACGTGATGGCGACCTTGGTGCCGACGAGGGCATTGGTGAGCGTCGACTTGCCCGCATTGGGGCGCCCGACCAGGCAGGCTAGCCCCGAAAGATGCGCGGTCATGATGCGCTCCTGCCCTCAGCGAGGCCGAGCACTCCCAGGCCCACGATGACGAGGGCGCACCCCACCACGCCGAGTGGACCGAGCACCTCTCCGAGCACGAACACACCCAGTAGTGTCGCAAAGACCGGCTCGGCGAGGTTGAGTGTGGCGATATGGCCCGGCTGCAATGCACGAAAGCCCATGCCGAAGAGGACGTAGGCCACCGTCGTCGTCGCCAGGCCGAGCCACAGGATGAGCAGTAGCGAAGACCACGACATCCACCACGTGCCCGACATGAAAAACACGGGCACGAGAAGCACACCCGAGATGGCGAACGACGCGGCGAGCACATGCGTCGGCTGCTCCCCCTGGCGCGCGAATCGCACGCCGAAGACCGTGTAGAAGGCATACGAGGCTCCGGCTGCCAGCCCGAAGGCAATGCCGAGGATGTCGCGACCATCGCCCGCACCGATAGTGAGCAGGGTGACACCGACGATGGCGAGGACCGTCGAGGCGAGCCAGACATAGCCCGGAGCCCCCTCGCGCATGATCCAGCCGAGGATTCCGGCCATGAAGGGAGTAAGCGCCAGGCTCGCGAGAGTGCCCACGGCGACGCCCGTGCGGCTCATGGAGAGGAAGAAGAAGATCTGGTACGCCGCAACCGTGACGCCCATGATCCAGATGATCGGTTGACGCCACAGACGCACCAGTGCCTCGCGCCCTTCGGCGCTCCGGGCCGCCCAGGCCACGAGCCCGGCCGCCCCCACGATGAGCCGTGCCGCAGCAGCACCCGCCGCCGGAGCGGTGGGCTGCAGGAGGACTCGCGCCGTGCCTGAGGTGCCGAAGAGTGCCGCCGAGCCGAGTACGGCGCCGGCGGCCACACGGCGCTCGGACGCCGTGGCGACCGTCGCACTCATGCGCCTGCAGCCAGGCTGGCCACGACCGTGCCGTCGGACGCGCACAGATGCACGATCACATCACTGCCGCCGAGTTCGGCGAGCGCGCGGCGCCCCGCATCGTCGCTAGGGTCGTCGCCGATGACCACGGCGGCTTCCGCACCACGCGCACCGGCGGCGACAGCCTGGGCCACCGCGAGTTGCAGCGCACTGACCGATAGTGAAGGCAGGGCGACGTCGGCAGCCGAGTAAGTGCGACCGGTCTCGTCGCGTACGGCCGCTCCGCGCGGCGCACCGACTCGACCTCGTGCACCCCGCGCCAGGGTGACGAGTTTGGCGTCCTCGGCGGACAGGGGCTCAGTCGACATCGCTTGCCCCATGCTCGTCCGCGGACGATGAGGAAGCCTCCGCGGGCTCCACCCGCACGGCCAGGACACTGCCGATGCGATTGCGACGACCCATCCCCTGCTCGGCGGTGAGGCGCCAGCCGTCGACGTCGATCGTGGCCCCCGGAATCGGCACGCGCCCGAGCCGCTTGCCCATGAGGCCCAGGACGGTGTCGACGCCCTCGTCTTCAGACTCCACGTCGACATCGATGAGATCGGCGAAGTCATCGACGTGCATGCGGGCGCTCACTCGCACGGACCCATTCTCAAGCTTGGCCACCTCAGGAGCCGCGGTGTCGTATTCGTCGTCGATCTCTCCCACGATCTCCTCGAGGACATCCTCGATGGTGACGATTCCCGCGGTGCCGCCGTACTCGTCTACGACGATGGCCATGTGCGTGCGGGCGGCCTGCATGTCCTTAAGGAGCTCGTCGACCTGCTTGCTGTCAGGCACCATGAACGCCGGTCGCATGAGGGATTCGACCGTCTCAGTCTGCTCAGCGTCGCGGCGGTCGAAGACACGGCGCACGATGTCCTTGAGATAGACGATGCCGATCACATCGTCGGAGTTCTCGCCGATCACCGGGATACGCGAAAAGCCCGACCGCAGTCCCAGGGAGAGTGCCTGCCGCAGTGTCTTGTGGCGCTCGATGTAGATCATCTCCGTGCGCGGCACCATCACCTCTCGCGCGAAAGTGTCACCGAGCTCGAACACGGAGTGGATCATCTGACGCTCGTCGTCCTCGATGAGGTCTTCAGCCTCCGCGAAGTCCACGAGCTCGCGCAGTTCCGCCTGGGTCGCGAAGGGACCCTCGCGGTAGCCACGACCGGGGGTGAGGGCGTTGCCCAGGATGATCAGGAGCGTGGCCAGCGGTCCGAGGACGCCCGCGAGCAGGCTGGCCGTCCCCGCCGAGCGCAGCGCGATGCGATCCGCATGCTGGCGCCCCAGGGTGCGGGCGGCGACGCCGAGAACGACGTAGTTGACGATCACCATCAGTGCGACAACGACGAGCAGCGCGAGCCACACGGGCCACCCGCGCACCTCTTGGAGGGTGGCGATACCGACGTAGGACACCAGTGCGATCGCGGTGACCGAAGCAACGGTCGACAGGAAGAGCAGGACGTTGACGTAGCGGGGCCTGTCGGCGACGATGTCGAGCAGTCGCGCGCTTCCCCGCACGCCCTCGCGCTCGAGGTCCTCGACTCGCCCGCGCGAGACACGACCAATGGCCGTCTCGGCCATGACGAGAAGCGCAGCCACCACGACGAGGACGACCGCGATGACCACGAGGAGGAGGTCGGTCGTCATCCCGACACCTCGAGCCAGCCCTGGAGCAGCTCGGCCTGCAGCGCGAACATGCGCTCATGCTCCTCAGGCTCGGCATGATCGTGGCCGAGCAGGTGGAGCACCCCGTGCGTGAGCAGGAGCGCGAGCTCGACGTCAGCCGCGTGGCCTGCTGCCTCGCCCTGGCGGGCAGCCACGGTCGGGCAGAGCACGATGTCGCCGAGGATTCCTTCGACGCGCGGGCCAGCGGGGTCGCCGGCGCGCAGGTCGTCCATGGGGAAGGACAGCACGTCGGTGGGGCCGGCCTCGTCCATCCACTCGACATGCAGACGCGCCATCTCTTCCTCGTCGACGAGCAGGATGGACAGGTCGGCATCAGGAGAGAGGTGGAGCCGATCGAGCAGGTACGCCGCCTGCGCCTCGATGCGCGAGTTATCGACCCAGGCAACGCCAGAGGAGTCGTCGATATCGATGGCCACGGCTCACGCCCTGCGCGGGCCGCGATGCGGCGCGGCGGGGCGTAGGCCCACGGTGGCGTCGTAGCGTCCGTACGCCTCGACGATCTGCCCCACGAGGCGATGACGGACCACGTCGGCTGAAGTCAGGGTGCAGAACGCCACGTCGTCGAGGTCGCCGATGATCTCCTGCACCACCATGAGGCCCGAGGTCGTCGACGACGGCAGGTCGACCTGCGTCACGTCACCCGTCACAACCATCGTCGAGCCGAATCCGAGGCGGGTGAGAAACATCTTCATCTGCTCAGCGGT
>CAJBMR010000530.1 GCA_903954205.1 uncultured bacterium
CAGGCGGGTCGCATCGGCGACGGCCTTGAGCAGTGAGGCGAGCTCCTCGGCTGCTTCGCGGTCGATGGGTGCCCCCAGGCCAGTGGGGCAGCAGGAGGGCCCACGCCGGGTAGTGACGTTCACGCGACCTCCTGGGTGAAGCCTTGGCAAATCATATTGACATATGTCTATTTAGTTGCCAGGTTGCAGTCATGGGGTTCCCGCTGTCAAGGCGCCTTGCCGCCGAGTTCCTCGGCACGGCTCTCCTGGTGGCCGCGGTCGTCGGCTCGGGCGTCATGGGCACCCTTCTCTCGGACGATCTCGGCGTTGTCCTTCTCATCAATGCAGTGTCCACGGTGGCCGCGCTGGGTGTCCTCATCTGGATGCTGGGCCCGATCTCAGGTGCGCACTTCAATCCTTGCGTGACCGGGGTGGAGATGGCGCGACGGGAGATCCGCGTAGGGGAGGGGTTGCTCTACATCGTGGCGCAGATTGCAGGCGCCGTAGCGGGGGTCGCACTTGCCAATCTCATGTTCGCGCTCCCCGCGTGGCACACCTCGACCAACGTGCGGGAGGGGGGACCGATCTGGCTGGGTGAGATCGTGGCGACGGCGGGCCTGCTGCTGCTCATCGGGGCGCTTACGCGCACGGGCAATGGCCGCCTCGGAGCGATCCTGGTCCCGGCCTGGATCGGGTCGGCGTACTTCTTCACCTCGTCGACTTCGTTCGCCAACCCGGCCGTGACCATCGGCCGTAGCCTTACCGACACCTTCGCGGGTATCTCACCGGCCTCAGTCCCCTATTTCATCGCCTTTCAAATCGTGGGAGCGGCGGTGGGGGCCGCGCTGACCGAGGTGCTCTATCCCCGGCGTGGTGTCACTCCCGAGCCACTCGACCTGCCCTATCCCGTCCATGGAGATGGCCCGACCCCTCCCGAAAGGAAGTCGTCATGAGCGACAGGCCCACGGTGCTCTTCGTCTGCGTCCACAACGCGGGACGCTCCCAGATGGCCGCCGGCTTCCTCCGCACTCTCGGCGGTGATCAGGTGCAGGTGCTCTCGGCGGGGTCGGCTCCCGGGCAGACGGTCAATCCCGTCGCTGTGGAAGCGATGACCGAGGAGGGCATCGATATCTCCGGCGCGATTCCCGCATTGCTCACTACCGATGCCGTGCGCGAGTCCGATGTGGTGATCACCATGGGCTGCGGCGATGCCTGCCCGGTCTTTCCCGGGAAGCGCTACGAGGACTGGGTGCTGGAGGATCCTGCGGGGCAGGGGATCGAAGCCGTACGTCGCATTCGCGATCAGATCCGCGATCGGATCGTCACACTCCTTGGGGAACTGGGGATCGAGCCGCGATCGTCGCGGCGCTGACGCGATCCACCGCACGTCGCAGACGTCGTTCACGCTCAGCTCGGTCCCGAGCGGTGATGCGCAGGGTCGCCGGCAGTTGTTTGGCAGCGAGCCGCAGGCACGTCTCCGGGTCCGGATCAATGTCGTCAGGCAGGGACAGGGTGATCGCGTAGTCGAGGATGTCGCTCGGCCACCCCTGGATGCGCTCGAAGAGCGCGAGCCTCTCGACGGCGTCGAAGGCTGGAGCGATGAGTCGCGCCTGACCCTGGTGGGCCACGAGGTTGATGACCGGTGTCGGCCAGCCCTCGGCGAGGAGGTAGACCGCACCGTCCACCGGCGTGAAACCGGTTGTGCGGATCGACGGGGATTCGCCGATCGCGTGGAGCCACGCCGACGACACCATCACGTCACCTCGGGGGCGTCCTAGCAGCGCGACGGCAGTAGCCGCCTGCTGGGCGGCGCGTTGGCTTCGGGCCAAGGCTTGCGGCGCTTCTGAGCCCAGGAGAGCCTGGGCGCAGTCACGGGAGTAGCGCAACAACTGACTGTCCACGCCCAAATGCCACACTCCGCAGGTGGATCCCACTTGCCGGTGGGATGAACTTTGTATGAAGGAGTGCTTTCGCCTAGACCAGCCACTCGTCTAGATCAGTGACTCGATGCGGGCGTGCGCCGCACGCAACCCGGCATAGCGAGCCTCTCGGACATCATCGGGTACGAGTCCGACCTCCTCGTCGGCGAGACGCATTGCTTCCAGTCGCGCCTGGGCCGTGGGCACGGGGTTGCCTGCGCCAGCGGATAGGTCTGCACTCACCAGGATGTCGGCATCGATGCCCGTGACGACCTCGATGACCCCGAGGTGATGGCCTACGCCGTAGAAGGGTGCCTCCAGGGCGGCCAGGCAGTGGTGGGCGACGAGGCGCACGATCCGCTCAGGCCATTCTTCTGCCATAAGGAAGAGTGCGCCATCCAGGGGGTGGAAGCCGGTCCGCCTCAACCGGGGGGCGTAACCGATGTCGTGGAGCCATGCGGCCGCCACGACATCTGTGGCCCGAGTCCCGGGGATTCGCTGGGAGAGCTCAGCGGCCCGCCTTGCTGTGCGGGAGCTGTGTTCGTGCAGCACCGGGTCACCGCTCAGGATCTCAGCCATGAGTGCGCGCGCGCGGCTGACGACGGGAGCTTCGACGGGAGGCACCCGCATAGTGTGATCCGTCACGAAGTTGAATGCACGCCATACGGACGTTGCCGTGACGTCATTCACATGACGCCATTCGTTCACCTTTGGGTAAGATTTTCTTCTGCCGCCAGCGGGATTCGGAGCCCGCAGGGGCGGTTGCTGCCGTTCACCTACTCGTCAAGTGCAGTTCCGTCTCCTGTCGTGGGGGCGTCAGCAAGGGTGGAAAGAGTCACGGCGTGGCCACGACCTTCCTCCCGCCGCGTCACGAAGATGACGCAGCCTCGGTCGAGCCGCGGCAACTCACGACCACGCGCAGCCAGAGCGATCGCCTTTTCCGGGGTGGTGTGAGCGCCAGCGGCGCGCTCGTGCTGCTCATCATGGCCCTCGTCGGGATCTTCCTCACCATCCGCGCCCTTCAGGCGCTCAGCCAGGCGGGGTTCTCCTTCATCACCACTCAGGCCTGGGAGCCCGACGGTGGCAACTTCGGCATCGCCGCAGTCCTGAGCGGCACCGTCCTCATCGCTCTCACAGCGATCTTCTTCGCTGTGCCGCTATCCACGGGAGTCGCGCTTTACATCTCCGAGTACAGCCCGCGCAAGATTAGGCAGACGCTGATCAGCCTCGTCGATCTCATGGCAGCTGTGCCCAGTGTGGTCTTCGGACTCTGGGGGTTCTTCTTCCTCCAGGGTCAGATCATTGGATTGGCCCGATGGATTTCGACCTACTTCGGCTGGATCCCCTTCTTCGCCGTAGATGGCAGTGACCCCGATGATCCGCTGTCGACGGCAACCGTCTTCACCTCATCGACGTTCATCGCCGGCATCGTCGTGGCACTGATGGTGGCCCCCATCACGACCTCGGTCATGCGCGAGGTCTTCTCGCAGGCACCCGTCGGCGAGCGTGAGGGCGCCTACGCTCTCGGTGCGACCAAGTGGGGCATGATCCGCTCGGTCGTGCTGCCCTTCGGCAGGGGCGGCATGATCGGCGGCACGATGCTGGGCCTGGGTCGAGCACTCGGCGAGACCATCGCGGTCTTCATGATCATCTCCCCGGTCTTCGTCTTCCAGCCACACATCCTGCAGAACGGCACCAACTCCGTCTCTGCGCTCATCGCCCTGCGCTACGGCGAGGCCACGCCGTTCGGCACCTCGGCACTCATGGCTGCGGGCCTCGCACTCTTCATCATCACCCTCGTCGTCAACTTCATCGCCTCCTCCATCGTGTCGAGATCGCGATCCGGCGCAGCGACGGACGGCTGACATGACCGCATCCATCGACGATCTCGACAAGCTTGCCTCGGTCACGCCCGATCGGCGCACCACGCTGCCCCAGCGCACCCCGACCCCGCCCGATCTCAAGCCGCGGCGCATCGGTGGTTTCCGTCGCTCGGACGTGCTCTCGCTCGTGGGCGCGGCCATCGCCGGTCTCGGCTTCGCTGCCCTGCTCTTCACCCTCCTGCCCTTCAGTGGATGGCTCGGCTTCCTCGTCGTCGCCTACCTGGGCTTCGTGGCGCTCTACGCCGTCCTCGTGTCCTTGGACGAGGACTTCTCGGCCGTCAAGGACCGCCTCGCCGCCGTGATGATCCAAAGCCTGGCATTCACCCTTCTGATGGCACTGGTCTTCGTCGTCACGTTCACGGTGATCCGTGGCTGGGAAGCGCTCACCAACATCAACTTCTTCACCCAGGACATGCAGAACGCTGGTCCACTCGATCCGCTGACCTCTGGCGGCATCCTTCACGCCATTGCAGGAACGCTCATCATGATCACGATCGCCCTGTCGATCGTGATCCCCCTCGGGGTCGCCTGTGCCGTCTACATGAACGAGATGCCGGGACCCTTCGCACGCTTCGTGCGGACCATCTCGGAGGCGATGACGGCCCTTCCCTCCATCGTTGCCGGCCTGTTCATCTACGCGTCACTGATTCTCATCCTCGGGTTCGACAAGTCCGGATTGGCTGCCGCCATGGCGATCAGCGTGATGATGCTCCCCATCATCATCCGCGCATCCGACGTCGTCCTGCGGCTCGTGCCGGGCAACCTCAAGGAAGCCGCCTACGCCCTCGGGGCCGGACAGTGGCGCACGGTGTGGCACGTCACGCTGCCCACGGCGCGATCGGGCCTGATGACCGCGATCATCCTTGGCACGGCTCGAGGCATCGGTGAGACCTCGCCGGTACTGCTGACCGCGGGGTTCACCGCTGCGCTCAACCTGAATCCGACCACGGGTCCGATGGTCTCGCTGCCGCTGGCGACCTTCGAGTTCGTGAAGTCCCCTGAGCCGACGATGATCGCCCGCGGCTTCGGCACCGCTGCCGTCCTGATGTTCGTCGTCCTCATCCTCTTCATCATCGCGCGCATCATCGGTGGGCGCGGGCCGGGCAACCTGTCGAAGTCCCAGCAGAAGCGTCGAGCGAAGCGTTCACGTGAGGATTCCCAAAGGTTCACCAAGAGGGAGTCGTCTCGAGTCGCATCACAGGAGGCTCTCGCGACACCGTCGTCTAGCCCCCGATCCCTCGACTTCGGAGACTCCTCATGAAGCGCGTGCTTAGTGCCGCCGTCCTCACCCTGGCTGCCGTGCTCGTCGGCCCCCTCGTGCCAGCGTCCGCAGCGAGCTACGTGCCCGTGTCTGGCTCTGGCTCCACGTGGAGCGCCAACGCTATGGACCAGTGGCGGCGCAACGTCAACCAGTACGGCATGCGCATCGACTACCAGGCATCAGGCTCCTCCGATGGCCGCAACCAGTTCCGCAATGGGACTGTCGACTTTGCTGTCTCCGAGATCCCCTATGGGCTCAAGGACGGGAACGTCGTCGACCCGCTGCCGTCTCGGCCCTTCGCCTACATGCCGATCGTTGCCGGCGGGACGGCGTTCATGTACAACCTCAAGATCGGCCCCAACCGGGTGACGCAGCTGCGACTCTCGGGCGACACCATCGCCAAGATTTTCACCGGAGTCATCACCAAGTGGGACGACGCGGCGATCAAGGCCGACAACCCTGGGCTGACGCTGCCGCCCATCAGGGTTGTCCCGGTTGTCCGCTCGGACGGTTCCGGCACGACGGCGCAGTTCACCACGTGGCTCGCGTCCCAGTACCCGGATATCTGGAATGCCTACTGCCAGAAGGTGGGCCGTGGCACGCCCTGCGGGTTCACCTCGAACTTCCCGAGCAGCGCGGGCTTCGTGGCTCAGAGCGGTTCGCTGGGTGTCTCCGGGTACGTCAAGCAGGACCAGAGCGTCGGGGCCATCACCTACGTCGAGTACTCCTACGCGAAGGCTGCTGGATTCCCCGCCGTGAAGGTGCTCAACAAAGCGGGCTATTACGTCCTGCCCTCGGCCGAGGCGGTCGCGGTGGGGCTGCTCGGGGCCCGCGTGAACCCAGATCTCACGGCCAACCTCAGTGGGGTGTACGCGAGCAGCGACAAGCGCGCCTACCCGCTGTCGTCGTACAGCTACATGGTCATCCCGACAAGCCTGGACAATGGCTTCAGCAACGAGAAGGGCAACACCCTCGCGGACTTCGCCAACTATTTCCTCTGCCAGGGTCAGCAGCAGGCCGATGCCCTGGGCTACTCGCCACTGCCGATCAACCTCGTCAAGTCTGGTTTCGACCAGATCAAGCGCATCCCTGGTGCGGTGATCGAGAACATCAACCTCGCCAACTGCAAGAACCCGACCTTCTCGGCGGACGGCACCAACACCCTGGCCAAGACAGCCCCGCAGCCTCCCGCTTGCGATGCCAAGGGTCCGACCCAGTGCGGTACGGCCGCGGAGGGTGGCGCAGCAGGCGGTGGTTCCGGTGGTGGTTCCGGTGGAGGTTCCGGCGGAGGTTCCGGTGGTGGCACGACATCGGGGGGCACGACCGGGGGCACGTCGGGCGGCACAACCACAGGGGGAGGCACGACGGGGGGAGGCACCAGCGGTGGGGCCGTCACGGACGTGACCGTGGACGGGGGTGGCGCAGCCGTGGTCGTGGATCCCGAGACGGGCCAGGTCATCGCGGCAGATCCCGTCGTCGACCCGACGACGGGTGAGGTCGTCGTCGATCCCGCAGCTGCAGCGGGAGCCGTGACGGGAGGTGCCTACGTCGCCGGGATCCCGGTGTCGACCGAGGCGAGCTCCGGCTGGGGCCCCTACACCGGCCTGCTCCTCGCCACCTTCATTGTGGTCCTGGCGCTGCTCTTCGCGCCACCGCTCGTGGCCAGATACATGGCGGCTCGTCGCTCCGGCGGTGGCGCATGATCCGCAAGTCGCTCGCGTCAGCCGCGGGTCTGGCCATGATCGCGTCT
Organism: uncultured bacterium; assembly: GCA_903954205.1. Taxonomy (GTDB): domain Bacteria; phylum Actinomycetota; class Actinomycetes; order S36-B12; family S36-B12; genus Mxb001. The sequence goes on from CAJBMR010000530.1 coordinate 6,793, forward strand.
GGCGTCTTCATCGGAATGGCGCCGACTGCGGGGGCAGCCGACGTCGGTCGTGACGGAACTGTGCATGTGCGCAACACCGATAGTGCCGTCACCAAGTCGGGCAAGGGCGAATTCGCGGACCTCAAGGTCACCGTGAGCCAGACGACTGGTTTGGTGAACCAGGTGGTTCGCATCTCGTGGGAGGGCGGCAGGCCGACCAAGCCCGAATTCGGCGATCTCGGCATCAACTATCTCCAGATCATGCAGTGCTGGGGAGGCACCGCCGAAGACGGCCCACCCCGGGATAAGTGCCAGTACGGCGGTCAGCGTGCGTGGAACGGCGGCCTGAACACGAACTCACGTCAGTTGACGACGACCGGCGTGGTGGATCCGCTCGAGGTGGCCAATGCTGAGTGGGATGTCGACGGCCTGTCCTACGTGCCCTTCGAGTCGTGGACCGGTAAGACGACATACGGGACGAAGTCTGAGTTTTTCGATAGGTATACGTCCAACGAGGTCAATCACGCTCGCATCCGCCCGGATGGCACGGGTGAGGAATACTTCGAGGTGCAGACCGGTGTCGAGTCACCCGGTCTGGGCTGCGGGCAGACCCGCGAGGGCGAGTCGCCCCTGTGCTGGCTCGTTATCGTGCCGCGCGGCTCGAAGGAGGTCGATGGCACCCCGCGGGGTACAACCACGGGTGATCCTCTCAACACTTCGCCGTTGTCGGTGAGTAATTGGCAACACCGCATCTACTACTCGTTGGAGTTCCAGCCCATCGGCGTGGCCTGCCCGATCGGCCGCGACGAGGTGCCCCTGCTCGGTACCGACAGGGTTGCGGAGGCCATCACCCGCTGGCAGCCCGAACTCTGTGCGGACGGCGATGGCAACTACAGCTTCACGGTGTTGCCCGATAGCGCCGCGCGACAGAAGTCCCAGACGCCTGAGCCCGACCTGACCTTCGTTGAGCGCGGCCTCCCCGAGGACCAGGTAAGCCCGCAGCACCCGGTCGTCTACGCTCCCGTAGCGCTCTCGGGGGTCACAATCTCCTTCAACCTAGAGAGCCAGTCGTCGACCCTCGCCCCAGCTGAGGTTCGCGAGCGCGATGGCCGCCGCATGTCTGGGATCAAACTCAACCAGCGCCTGGTTGCCAAGATGCTCACACAGTCTTACCGGTACGACGCTGCACCGGACCCCAAGCGGGTCGAGGACAACCCCTGGGATCTCGCCACAGACCCGGAGTTCCTGGAGCTGAATCCGCAGTTCAAGGAACTCCGCATCCCCGCTCTGGGGCACATCCTCACTCCTGCTGGCGAGTCGGACACCGCGCTGCTGGTGTGGGAGTGGATCTGGGCCGATAAGGACGCTCGGGCATTCCTCGAGGGCAAGGCCGATCCCTGGGGCACCAAGATCAACCCGGTTTACAAGAAGGCGACCTTCCCGCGTTCGGACTTCCCTCGCGCGGACAATGTCTGCGTCGCCTACGCGGACCGTGAGGTTCCGATCTGCACCTTCGACCTGGTGCCTTATTCCGCCGACCTCTACTCGGGAGCGCGCGCCGCAAGCCGCGGCGACACTCTCGCCACGGGCGTCTACGACGGTAACGCCGTGCCGCCTGGAAACAAGCGCACACCTGCACTAGAGCCTGGTCG
>CAJBMR010000531.1 GCA_903954205.1 uncultured bacterium
CGAAGGTGCATCCCCCCACCAACTCGGCGGTGATCCCTCTGCGGGCCAGCTGGGCAGCGACCCCCGCGCGTACGTCGACCGACGGAGTGCCCGCCCGCGTCTGCGCGAAGGCCTCCGGGACAGCGTCGGCCACCTCCGCGCGCACCTCTTCGCTCACCTCGTAGCACCCGGGGCAGATCGCGGGCCCGATCCAGGCGTGCACGGGCCCGCTCGGCGCCATCGCGTCGAGGGCCGCACCCGCGACGTCGGCCACGACCCCGCGCCAGCCCGCGTGCACGGCTGCCACCTGGCCGTCGGTGAGGTCGGCCAGGAGCAGGGGCACGCAGTCCGCGGTCTGCACGGCAATGAGGAGATCCGGGGCATCGGTGACGATCGCATCCGCATCGGGCGGTGTCGGGGCCGGAGCACGCAGCCGCGCGACATCACGGCCGTGCACCTGATGTACGAGTGCGAGCGCATCGGCGTCGAGGTATCCGGCGATCACGGCACGGTTGGCAGCCACCGCCGCGGGGTCATCCCCGACGGAGGCGCCGACGTTGAGCCCGGCGTACTCCCCCGCGCTCGCGCCATCGCGCCGGTCAGTGAAGAGCCACTCCGCCGAGAAGGTGCGACCACCTGCTGTCGGTGCGCCCTCGACGCGACCGCGAGCGACGACGCCCACGGACTACTTGAGGAAGTCGGGTACGTCGAGGTCGTCGCTCGTGTCGTCGAAGACGATGGTGCGCGGCGGCTCGACCGGGCGCTTCGGCGGCTCGGGCGTGACCGGGATCTCGGCGCTGTCACCCGAGGTCTTGGCCGCGACCGCAGCGGCGAGCGGAGTCTCGTCGGCGATCTTCTTGGTCACCGGCTGCGCACGGCGTGTCGGCGGCGTGCCTCCGTCGAAGCCCGCGGCGATGACGGTGACGCGCACTTCGTCGCCGAGGGTGTCGTCGATCACGGCTCCGAAGATGATGTTGGCGTCGGGATGCGCGGCATCAGACACCATGCGGGCGGCCTCGTTGATCTCGAAGAGACCGAGATCGGAGCCACCCGAGACCGAGAGCAGGACCCCGTGGGCACCTTCGATGCTCGCCTCGAGGAGCGGGCTGGAGATCGCAGCGGTGGCGGCCTCCATGGCACGCTCCTCGCCGCGAGCCGAGCCGATGCCCATGAGTGCCGAGCCGGCACCCTGCATGACCGACTTCACATCGGCGAAGTCGAGGTTGATGAGGCCCGGGGTGGTGATGAGGTCGGTGATTCCCGAGACACCCTGCAGCAGCACGTGATCGGCCTGACGGAACGCGTCGATGACGCTGATGTTGCGGTCGGTCAGCGACAGCAGTCGGTCATTGGGGATGACGATGAGGGTGTCGACCTCGGCGCGCAACGCGTCGACGCCGTTCTCGGCCTGCGACTGACGACGACGACCCTCGAATCCGAAGGGGCGTGTGACAACGCCGATGGTGAGTGCGCCGAGCGACTTGGCGATACGGGCGACCACGGGTGCACCACCGGTGCCGGTGCCGCCGCCCTCGCCTGCGGTCACGAAGACCATGTCGGCGCCGCGAAGCACCTCCTCGATCTCCTGGGCATGGTCCTCTGCTGCCTGGCGGCCGACGTCAGGGTCGGCGCCAGCGCCGAGACCGCGCGTGAGCTCGCGGCCGATGTCCAGCTTGACGTCGGCGTCGCTCATGAGGAGCGCCTGAGCGTCAGTGTTGATCGCGACGAACTCCACGCCCTTGAGGCCGACGTCGATCATGCGGTTGACGGCGTTGACCCCGCCGCCGCCGATGCCGACGACCTTGATGACGGCCAGGTAGTTCTGCGGTGCAGCCACGGGTGCATCCCTTCGATCCGGCCCGCGAGCGTCCTCACGAGCCGTCGGCGCTGGCACGCGTAGATCTCAACTTCAAGTCGAAGATGAAATCCTTAGATCCGGTGCCTCTTGCGACGAGGTTAAGGGTGAACCTCATATCGAGCAAGAAGCCACGCCTGTCACACCTCTCACAACATTCCGCGCCGAGTGGGCAGCTATCGGCCCCCACGCCGAGTGGTCAGTTGTTGAGGTCGCCATAGGGGGCGCTGGACTCAACAACTGACCGCTCGCGGCGGGGCGGGGCAATCGGCGCTGGCTCCTCAGGGGTACGCCGACCCGACCTCTGCCCGGACCGCAGCAGCCAGCGCGAGGACGTCCTCCGCACTCCCGGGGCGCCCGCAGACACGGGCCGCCCAGGGGTCGGGATCCAGAACAGGCCCCGCAGGTGATCCGGGGATGCGCTCCGGATCCGCGTGCGACAGCCCGGGGTGGTCGATGACGTCCCACCCCCGACCCGCCAACTCGGCCGTGGTCGCTCCCTGGCGGTTGCACCGCGAGGGCCGGCAGCGGTGCACGACCGCCCGATCGCGCAGGCTGTCCTCGAGCGCGGGGAGGACACCCGCGAGCAATCCCCCGACGGTGTCGACCGGGTCCAGCAGCACCAACCCGGCGACACCGGCGCTGTCGCCGGATCGCGCCTCAAGGCAGGCGGCCGCGTGCGCGACCACGGCTCCCCCGGCGGAGTGCCCCACCATCGTCCAGACCGCGGGCGCACCGACGCCGACGCCGCGGGCCTGCGGCAGACCCACCTCGACCGCGCGCGCGATGGTCAGGCTCGCGGCGGTGAGCCACGTCGCATCGTGCATCGAACGCCGCGGCCGCCACCAGGCGATGTCCGGTCGCACCACGGCGATGCCGTCGCCGGCGAGCAGTTGCGCGAGCCCAGCAAGCGCAGCGGATCGCCGGGCGAAGCCGTGCTGCACCCAGGCCCATCCGCGCGGCTCGCCGATTGGCGCGGTCCATGTCGTGCGCACCCGACCGCCCACGGGTACGTCGAGGTCGAGCACGAGGTCGGCGGCGTGGTTGCTGGTCGGCACTCCCCCAGCCTCCCCCACCCGGGCGCCTGGTCACGCCGCGACATATGCGCATGACCTACACACCTTCCCGCCGCCCGAGCCGTCCCCTCCCCGCCGTGAGGGACATCACCGTGCTGGGGCCTCGGGATGCGGCGGGGACCCGCACACGGAAGAGTGGAGCCACCAGCCCATCCTCGGGAGGTCACATGGGTCTGGCAGGGGCGGAGATCCGCCGTGCCAAGCTGCGCTTCACGCTGCTCACCGGCGCGGTCTCCCTGCTCGTCTTCCTCGTCCTGCTGCTCTCGACCCTGTCGGCAGCCCTGGTCGGCGCGCTGGTCGGTGCTCTGGAAGGTCTGCGGGCCGACGGCCTCGTCTACGCCG
>CAJBMR010000532.1 GCA_903954205.1 uncultured bacterium
CGGGCCAGGACGTCACCCGCGAGGCCACGGTGGCCAAGCTCAAGACCGGGCGCCTCGTGCGCGATGTCGCGGACACGTGCGTGCAGTTCCACGGCGGTATGGGCTACGCCGAGGAGATGTGGCCGGCTCGCTACTTCCGCGACGCGCGCCTCGTCTCCATCGGCGGCGGCGCGGACGAGGTCATGCTGCGTGTCATCAGCATGCTTGAAGGCATGGGCAAGAAGTGAGCACTCCGGTCACCTGCAGCATCGACGCCGGGGTCGCGACGATCACCCTCGATCGACCCGATGCCAAGAACAGGCTCGATGCCGAGTCGATGGGCCTGCTCCTCGATCACCTGCGTGCGACCGCGGAGGACCCTGGCGTGCGGGTCGTCGTACTCACGGGCAGCGGCACGACCTTCTGCTCCGGGGCTGACCTGGCGGGAGCGGTGGCGGCGACGAGTGGCGGCTTCGCTTCCGGCGGCACGAGCGGGCTCGTCGACGTTCTTGTCGCGATGCTCGACCATCCCAAGCCGATCATCGCGCGCATCCAAGGTCACGTGGCCGGCGGCGGCAACGGCCTGGTGGCCGCGTGTGATGTGGCCGTCGCCTCGGCCTACGCGCGTTTCGCCTTCAGTGAGGTCCGCGTAGGCGTGGCTCCCGCGATCATCTCGGTCGTCTGCCTGCAGGTCATGCACCGTCGCGATGCCCAGGAGCTTCTGCTCACCGGCGAACGTGTCAGTGCGCACCGCGTCCTCTCTGCGGGACTGGTGACGCAGGTCGTCGAGCCGGAGGCACTCGACGCCGCCGTTGCGGCGTACGTCGATCAGCTGCGTCTGGGTGGGCCCGAGGCAGTGGCGCGCACCAAGGAACTGCTCCGTCGGGTGGCCGCGATGACGCGTGACGATGCCTTCGCGTGGACGGCGGAGGTCTCCGCGGGACTCTTCACCTCGGTCGAGGCGCGCGAAGGCATGACGGCCTTCCTGGAGAAGCGGAAGCCGGAGTGGGCTCCCTAGCCGCGATCGTCATCGCGGGCGGCGAGGCGCGTCGCTTCGGCGCCGACAAGCTCGCGCTACGCGATGTGCAGGGCCGCAGCCTGCTCGAACTGACCGTCGCCGGCATCGCGCAGATGGCCGATCCCGTGATCGTCGTGGGCCCCGAGCGCCCCGGTTTTCGCCACTTAGACGGAGTTTTGACTCCCCCGAAGTCCGCGCAACTGGCAAAAAGTAATCGAGGCGTCGTGATCTGGACGCGCGAGGATCCACCCGGTGGCGGCCCGTGCGCTGCGCTCATCGCCGGTCTTGCCTGCCTGCCCCATGGCGTGACCCATGTGGCTGTGCTCGCGGGGGATGCACCGGCGGGAGGTGCTGCTGTCGCGGCGCTGCGCCAGGTCATCGACGATGCGGCGGCCGCGGTGGTGACCGATGCGTCGGGGCGCGAGCAGCCGATGACGGCCGTCTATGCCGTCTCGCCCCTCAGGGCCGTGGTCACGGCCTACGGCGACGGCCGGGACATGCCGATCCGCCAGGTGCTCGACGACCTACGGCCGCAGACGGTCGTGGCGATCATCGATCAGTGGTCGGCCTCGGCAGATATTGACCGACCCGAGGATGCCCGGCGACTCGGTTTCTCCTAGGGGATCCGGCAGACTCGTCCGTGCGTCGCAGGTTCGGACGCACGTGAGGGGAGAGCAGTGACGCTCGAGGAGATGGTCGACGCTCATGCCTCAGACGTACGCCGCTACCTGTATCGGCGCCTCACGGGACTCCCGGACCCGGCTTCGACCGCTGATGAGTTGACCGCCGACGTGCTGGTCATCGCTTGGCGCCGCCGGGCGGATATCCCCGCGGATGCGGAGTTGCCCTGGCTCTACGCCGTGGCTCGGCGGGTGCTGGCCAACTATCGACGCCTCCCGCAGGAGGTGCTCGTCGCTGACCTGGGCGCACTCGACGCCATCGACGAGGCGGATCCTGCGGAGATCGTCTCCGATGACGCGGCCCTCGCCGATGCGTGGCGGAGTCTGTCTCCGCGTGACCGTGAGGTGCTGCGCCTCGTCGCGTGGGAAGGCCTCAATGGTGCGCAGCTCGCCACGGCCCTGGGCATCAGCGAGGGCGGGGCCGCAGCTGCCCTCTCCCGGGCCCGGTCAAGATTCGAGGAATCCCTGGCTGGCGTGCAAGGAATCCCGTCCGCCTGACATAGACGTAGGTGGAAGGGAGCCACCATGGCTGACGACACACAAGATCCTGCGGCCCGACCGGATGGCGAAGCCGCCTCTGACGGGCTTTCGAGACTGCAGGGGGCTGATCCCGCCCAGGGGGCGCCGGAGCCAGACCTCGATGCGATCCGCGCGCGCGCAGCGCAGCAGTCGACCGTCGTACCGATGCGGC
>CAJBMR010000533.1 GCA_903954205.1 uncultured bacterium
AGAGTCGTCGAGGGGGCGCGCACGCTCACGAAGCAGTTGGCCCAACGGCGTGGGGAGCAGATCGTCGCGGGGCCGGAATCGGTCGTGACGCCGCTGCGCCGGTCGCGCGCCTAAACCATGGCAGTTGCGTTGAGCGGTGCTTCGGGTGAGTGACGGGACTCGAACCCGCGACATCTGCGACCACAACGCAGCGCTCTACCAGCTGAGCTACACCCACCGCGTCTCCCTCGCGGGAGCGCCGCACGAGTCTACGATGCCGACGTCAGGGCGCTGAGCCGGGCACCGAACCGGGAGACTCGATGGGGACAGTCACCAGCAAGGTCCTCGCCGCCAGCGCGGGACGCGATCGCGTCATGGATGCCGTCAAGGCCCTGGCGCTTCTCCTGGTCGTTGTGGGCCACTCCCTCGCATGGACCGTCACGGGCAGTGGCTCCGTGATCAACACCCTCGACGCCGTACCCGCAGTGTTTCCCCTCACGTGGGTCTTGCAGATCCTGCCGCTCTTCTTCCTCCTGGCTGGTGCCGGACTCACGCGACTCAGTGGTTCACGCGATGCCCGCGGTTATCTCGCCAGGCTCACGCGGCTCGCTGCGCCCGCGCTGCCTCTCATCGCGGTGACGATGGTGCTCGCGGTTGTCGCGCAGGTGCTCGCGGGCTCCGACGCGGGCAATGCAGCAGGAGTCCTACCGGTGCAGCTCGTGTGGTTCCTTGGCGTCTACCTCGTGCTCGTCGCCGTTGCGCCGCTGCTCGTCCGCCTGAGCGGACCGTGGGCCGTCGCTGCCTGGCTCGTCGTCATCCTCGGAGTGGATCTCCTGCGCATCAATGTCAACGAACTCATCGGCTGGGCCAACCTCATCCTGGTGTGGGGGCTCTTCGCCGCCCTCGGCACGCGCCTGGACCGCCTCCGCACGCTCCCGCGGGCACTCCTTGCCACTGGGGCCATCGTTTTTGCGGCGAGCGCGATTATCGCGATCGTCGTGGGCCCCTACAGCCCCGCGCTCATCTCCACCGATGCTGTCGAGGGCATCAGCAACCTGGCACCACCCACGATCGTTCTCGCGCTCGTGGGTCTCGCGCAGATATGCATCCTGCTGCTCGTGTGGCCACTGCTGCAGCGTGTCCTGGACCGGGACCGTCTGTGGGTGCCGATCGCGATTTTCGCGAGCCGTGCCATGGAGATCTACCTATGGCACATGCTCGTCTTCACCCTGGCCATCGCCGGGATGCTTGCCCTCGTCCTCGCGCCCGCCGCGCTGAGCCCGCTGTGGTGGTTGCAGCACATCGCGGTGGCCGCCGTCGTGCTCGCCGTCGTGTGGTTCGCCGCGCCCGCGCTGGCTCGCCTCGCCAAGGGCGTGGCCGCGTTGCTGGGTCGCGCCGCGCCGCGTCTCGCCCTCGGGAACACCTGGGCGCGGATCCTGCTCGTGGTCTCCGGCGTCACACTGCTCTGCGTCTCGGAGTCCGGTGTCGGCCAGCCGCTCACGGCACGGATGGTGGTCTCTTTGCCCTATATCCCGCTCGTGGCACTCGCGCTGATGTGTGTCATCGTCGGCATCGCGACGAAGGCGTCAGCCGTGGTCGACGACGTGCCCCGCGGCGGTAGCCCGCGCTGATTCGGTGTCGGGCCCGGGCTGGGGGACGAAGACCGCATCGCGGTAGTAGCGCAGCTCGGCGATCGACTCGCGGATGTCGCCGAGCGCGCGATGGTTGCCCTTCTTCTCCGGGGAGTTGAAGTAGGCTCGGGGATACCAACGACGTGAGATCTCCTTGACGGAGGAGACATCCACCAAGCGATAGTGCAGGTGGGCGTCGAGCTCGGGCATGTCCCTCGAGAGGAATCCCCGATCGACGTAGACGCTCGAACCGGCCAGGGGAGCCTTGCGGGCCTCCGGCACGTGCTGACGCACGTAGGCGAGCACCTGCTCCTCGGCCTCTGCCAGGGGGACCCCCTCGGGGATGAGCTCGAGCAGGCCCGACGAGGTATGCATGTCGACCACCACCGGATCCATCCCCTCGAGGATCGAAAGATCTTCAGGCCGGATGATGATGTTGATGCCGGCGTCGAGCTCGGTGAGATCGGCCTCGGTGACGATCACGGCGATCTCGACGAGCTGGTCCTTGCCGAGGTCGAGCCCGGTCATCTCGCAATCGATCCAGACGAGTCGATCCTGCGAGGCCATGGGGGAAGGCTACCCTCGCCTACCAACGAGCTCCGGGAGGGGAGATGGCCGAGCGCCGGCACTGGGGGCTGTTCGTCGCCCCGATCATCGCGGGGGTGGTGACCGCGATCCTCATCGTCATGTGGGCGACGGGAACTCGACTGCCCTGGCTGCAGGGGCTGATGTTCCTGGCGACGCTGGGCCTGCTGGCCTTCACCCTCGCCGACATGCTCGCGCGTGACATCCGGCGTAGTCACCTCAACCCGATCGGCACACGCACGATCGTGCTGGCCATCCTCGTGGTCGAGTCGGTGCTGCTCTTCGCTGTCAACTACCTGTCCATCAGCGAGTACCCGGGGGAGATCGCGGGACTGACCACGCCTTTGGACGCCGTGTACTTCACCATGACGACGCTGATGACGATCGGCTTCGGCGACATCGCTGCCTCTGGCCAGATCGCACGCGGCGCCGTACTGCTCCAGATGCTCTTCAGTCTGCTGCTGCTCACGGCATCCGCGCGCCTGCTCACGTCTTTGATCAAGGGCGTGACCCGAGATGTCGGGCACGACCCCGACAAGCCCGCGTGACCTAGTCGCGCGCCACCCAGTCGACGAGATCCGCGGAAGCGAGCATCGCGATCGACCGACGGGACTCGGTCATTGCTCGTCTCCTCCAGAGCCGATCACGGCGACGGGGACCTTGGCGCGGTGCAGGACTCCCTGACTCACGGAACCCAGGACTGCGCCGAGGAACTCACCGCGACCCCGGGTGCCCAGCACGATCAGGGCGGGATCGTCACTTGCATCGAGGATCGCGTGGACGGACGGACCCTTGACGACGTGCTGGTCCACGACCACTCCGGGATGCAGTTCGCGCAATCCGGCGAGCGACTCTGCGAAGACACGCTCCTCGCTGGCACCCAATTCCTCGATGTCTATGGCCGGCGGGCCGCTCGGTGCCGCGAGCACGTCGTAGGCCGGGATTTCCCACGCGTGCACCGCAAGGACCCGCCAGCCGCGCCTGTCGGCGATGTCGAAGGCGAAGTCGAGCTCGGCAAGCGACAACTGCGAACCGTCGACGCCGACGACGACGGTGGACGCGGTCGGCGTGGGGGCCTTGCGCACGACGACGGCGGTGCACTCGGAGTTGCTTGCCACCTGCACGCCTACGGATCCGACGAGCAGCCCGCGGAAGCCGCCCATGCCACGGCTCCCGACGACGACCATGTCGGCGTTGGCACTGGCCTCGACCAGCACGGCGGCCGGACTGCCGAGCGCGACCTTGACGTCGGCGTCGAGACCGGGATGCGCCTTGCGCGCCTCGTCGGCTCGGGCCTGGGTGGCCTCCTGCAGCCGCCCGAGCAGATCATCGATCGCGTCGGGAGAGAGGATGGAGCCGCCGAAGCGCATGCCCTCCATGGGGACAGTGGTCGCCGCGGTGAGGGTGAGCATCACGCCGCGGGACACCGCTTCCGCGGCCGCCCAATCGACGGCGATGCTCGAGTGCTCGGAACCGTCGTACCCCACCACCACGCCCGTGCCCATGGCCGACCTCCTTCTGCTCCAGGCTCCAGCATGCGCTACCCGGCACCGTGAGGGGGCCGGGTGCCCGGTCATTAGACCGATGGTCTGCGAGTCCC
>CAJBMR010000534.1 GCA_903954205.1 uncultured bacterium
ATGTGGTCGAGGTCTACTTCCAGGGTGACCACGCACTCGCGCAGGTTCGTGTCGACGACACGCTTTTCCTTTCCGCGGTCCAGGGTGACGTGCTCCCGGAGAGGGGTGCGCGGGTCGGCCTTACGTGGGCGGAGTCAGCGGTGATCCCGTTGTCCTCTGACTGATCGCCCGGGTCACACGACTGGTGGGCGACCCTCGAAGGGGGTCGAGAGCACGATCGTGGTGCGCGTGGACACACCCGCGGCTGCTCGGATGCGGGCCAGCAGTTCCTCCAGGTCAGCGGGCTCGGTGACGCGCACCTTCACGACGTAGGAGGCAGAGCCCGCCACCGACCAGCAGGACTCGATCTCCTCGAAGCCCTCGACCCGCTGCGGGATGTCATCGGGTGCCGAGGGGTCGAGTGGGGTGAGGTCGATGAGGGCGGTCAGTGGCAGGCCGATCGCGCGAGGTTCGATGACCGCGCGGTAGCCCGAGATGACCCCGCGCTCCTCCAGGCGGCGTACGCGCTGGTGGACAGCTGAGGTGGATAGGCCCGTCTCACGGGCGAGGTCGGCGTAGGACATCCGACCCTGTGCCCCAAGCAGGGCCAGGATGCTGCGGTCCAGCTCGTCCTCCACAGGGGGAGTCTCCCAGGTGTCCTGCCTCCTGGGATCCCCCCTTGGCATCCCCCTCCAGGTCACAGGGGGATAACGGCTCCCTCGCCACACCGACCTCATCCGTCACACACAGCCTGGGATTTGCCACCATGGGGACATGGCAGGCAGGCATGCCCGCCCGGACACGGGGCGGGGCGGAGTCGCGGTGCGCCTTGCGGGCGTTGTCGCCGGCATTGCCGCCCTCGCGGCCGTCGCCATCGTGGGCGGCGTCGCCTTCGGCCTCTCGTCACCCTGGACCGGCTCGACAGCGGTAGCCTCCATCGTGACGCCATCGCCGATCGAGGATGACGTCCTCGTCGAAGGTGATGGCGCGGAGGCGGTTGCTCCAGTCGCGTACACCGCGGAGCAGTTGGGCGCTGAAGCCGCTCGCAGTTATTCCCCTGACATCAACGTGCTCGAGTGGGACAAGGATCCTGCCATCATCTCGACCGTTTACCCCACACGCGTCAAGGATCTTTACGGCGTCGGCACGGTGATCCGTGTCGAGTTCGCCTACCCGGTGCCCGACAAGCAGAAGGCACTCCTGGAGCAGGCCGCCACCGTGACCGCAAGCAAGCCCTTCGGCGTCGCCGCATGGAGCTGGCCGAACGACACGACTATGGCCTTCCGTCCCGTGGAGTTCTGGCCCGCCTACACCGACGTCAAGGTCGATTTTGACTGGAAGAAGAACGGCCTCGCGACCTTCGATCCCACGGTGAAATTCCGGGTGGGACGCGAACTCATCTTCACGATTCCGGCGGACAAGCTCGTCGGCAAGGTCAAGCGCGATGGCCTGACGATTCGCAAGGTCCCTGTGTCGCTGGGCAAGCCCACCTGGGAAACCGCTTCCGGCGTCAAGACCATCCTCGAGCGTTACGCCATGAAGCGAATGGTCAATCCCGGTCCTCGCGAGCCCTATGACGTGGATGTCCCCTACGCGCTTCGACTCACCCCGAGCGGTGAGTACCTACACGCTGCCCCGTGGAATCTCTACAACCTCGGCGTCGCCTCCACATCGCATGGCTGCACCAACATGTCGATGGAGGACGCCATCTGGTTCTACGATCACGCCTTCGAGGGAGACCCGGTCATCACCACCGGCACCGGCGTCGACCTCGACTGGTACGAGGGGCCCGGAGCGATGTGGAACATCGACTGGGCGGACTGGACGAAGCGCAGTTTCTCCCTGGCCTAGGCCCCGCCCCTCCTGCTGAGCGCCCCCCGACGGGCCGTCCCGGCGACTGTGCGGCATGATCGACCCTCCCCTTCTTTGGGAGGCATGCGTGGGAGTCAGCCGAGAGCGAGAGCTCGCCGCCGAACGCGCGGTGGTGGGCTCCCTCTACGACCGACTCGACGAGGTGCGACGAAGGACGCGTGAGGACCTCCGGCGGGCGCAGCATGATCAGACGGCGGGCACGCCCGCGGCGCTGACCGAGCAGGACGCCTTCGTCAAGCTCTATGCCGAGAGATTGCAGGCGCTGGAGGCGGCCGAAACCCGACTCTGCTTCGGCAGGCTCGACCTCGCCGATGGCCAGTCCCGATACATCGGCCGACTGGGACTGGCCGACGATGATCAGCGACCCCTGATCACCGACTGGCGTGCTCCCGCGGCCGAGCCCTTCTACCAAGCCACCTCCGCAGACCCACGCGGAGTCGTACGCCGTCGTCACATAGTGACGTCCGGGCGTGAAGTGACCTCCCTCGAAGACGATGTGCTTGACCTGTCAGCACTCGCCGAGGGCGACTCAGGAGTCCACGCTGAAGACGTGCAGGGCGGGGGAGTCCTCATGGCGGCGCTCGCTGCGCGTCGCACGGGTCGCATGCACGACATCGTCGCGACGATGCAGGCCGAGCAGGATGCCATCGTGCGCTCCCCCCTCGAGGGCATCCTCGTGGTCGAGGGGGCGCCCGGATGCGGCAAGACGGTCGTCGCGCTGCACCGTGCCGCCTACCTGCTCTACACCTACCGCGATCGGCTGGCACGCAGCGGCGTCCTCATCGTTGGGCCCAATCGGATCTTCCTTCACTACATCGGCCAGGTGCTGCCGGCGCTGGGAGAGACCGCCGCCGTGCTCTCCACGCCGGGGCAGCTCTACCCGGGCGTGGATGCCACAGCGTGGGAGCCCGCGGAAGTGGCAGCCATCAAGGGGCGAGCCGCTATGGCTGATGTCATTCACCGTGCGGTGCGTGCACGCCAGCGCGTGCCTGACGGACCTCGCAAGCTGGACGTCGGTGGCACGACGATCGTGCTCACCCCTGAGATGGTGATCGCTGCACGCGACCGCGCACGCGCGTCGCGCCGCCCACACAATGTCGCGCGGCGCACCTTCGCGCTGACGCTCCTGGACGCGCTGGCGAGAGAGCTAGCGGAGGCGCGCCACCAGGAAGTGGACGGCCACCGCGACATCCTCATCGACGATCTTCGTGAATCCCGCGATGTGCGTCGCGAGGTCAACCTCGCCTGGATGCCCATCACGCCCGAGAGGCTCATCTCCGATCTCTACGCCGACCCGGTCCTCCTAGCCGCGGCTGCGCCGAGCATGCGCGCGGACGATCGAGTCCTCCTTCAGCGCCCGCGAGGAGCCGCCTGGACCACGGCCGACGTACCCCTCCTCGACGAGGCGGCAGAGTTGCTGGGCGTGGAAGACGAGGCTGAGCGCCAGGCGCAGGCGCGCGCCGATGCCGAACGACGTGCCGAGCAGGAATACGCCCAATCTGTGCTGGAGATGACGGGTACCCGTGGAGTATCTGCGGAACAACTGCTCGACAGGTACGACGGACCGCGGGAGATCCTCTCTGTCGCCGACCGCGCATCCGAGGACCGCGAGTGGGTCTACGGCCACATCGTTGTCGACGAGGCCCAGGAGCTGTCGCCGATGGCCTGGCGCGTGCTTGCCCGGCGATGCCCATCGCTGTCGATGACCGTGGTGGGTGATCTCGATCAGACCGCATCGGCCGCCGGCGCGAGCGAATGGGCCACGGCGCTGCGCGACATCACGAAGTCACGACACCGCACCGAGCAGCGCTGGCGCGTGGAGAGGCTCAGCGTCAACTACCGCACGCCCCGCCCCTTCATGGACCTGGCGCGCGAGGTACTCCTGGCCTGCGGGCGCGAACCTGCTCACGTGGAGTCGATCCGTGATGGCGAGGACCCTGTGTTTCTCTCGGTGGCCGCACCGGAGGATGTTGCCGAGATGGTGGCGTCCGCTGCACTGCGCGAAGATGCCGGTCGGGTGGCAGTAATCACCGCGCCCTCGCTCGTCGACACGATCGAACGTCGGCTCCGACAGGTGATGCCCGAGGGAATGGTGGGTCATGGCGACGACCGACTGGACGCCGTCGTTTCGGTGCTCACCGTGGGCCAGGCCAAGGGCCTGGAGTTCGATGACGTGTGCGTGGTCGAACCCGACCTGATCGACGCCGAAGCGGCGCGCCGGGGCACGGATCTTTACGTCGCGTTCACGCGCCCCACGCGCTCGCTCACCATCGCGTACACGGGTGAGTTCCCGCGATGCCTTCCCGTCAGGAATTCAGTGCGTTCATGACGCACTGGCCCGTGCTCACGATTGCAGAGAAGCCATCCTCCTCCGGGAGGAATGTCGTGACGACACCGTCCTCGATCACCATTGCGTAGCGCTTCGAACGCGTGCCCATGCCGCCGCGCGAGGCATCCACACTCATGCCGACAGCCTCGGTGAACTCTGCGTTTCCGTCAGAAACGAGTGCGATCTCCGGGCCGACTCCCTGTGAAGCGCCCCAGGCCGCCATCACGAAGGGGTCATTGACGGAGAGGCACACGATGCGATCAACACCGGCTGCTGCAAGGTCGC